>CAIYGI010000325.1 GCA_903925685.1 uncultured bacterium | reverse complement strand
TGCGGCCCCACGCGCGTCAATGGAACTCAGGCATTTATGGGCACTACAAACCGAAACCCACACGATATATCAGGGACTTGCGACTGAAATCGAACCGATTTTGCCCGAAACCGTTGAGTACCCGCGAAACTTGGGTTAGCGTGGCGTAGCCCGCACCGGTCAGGTTGGCCGCACGCAGCACACCATCGCCACTGTGCATAATACGCAGCACGAGCGAGCCGCCATCCGACATGACGCGTTCGTTCCCCGCCGCCGCACCGTCAGATTCGCCGATTTCCGTCCAGTCACCAGACCAGTTAGCCGTGCCCGTATTGCCCGAGTACCCGTTGCTCTCGAAATTGTCGGCCACTGAAAACACGACGGGCGGCGCGAGGCGGTACACAGCCGGGTTGGTTAGAGTCGCGAAGGTCGTACTCCCGTAACTGAGCGAAGCGGCGATGGCCGCGTTGGTGAGCGGAATGTTGCCGTATGGCGCCACCAGGTATGCCGTCACCTGCGCCAAGCCGTTTGGCGGCACGATATAGGTGGAAGCCATCGGCGCAGACTGCGTGAAAACCATGCTCGCTGGCCCGACCACCGCCGCAACGCGATCGTCCACGCGAACCTCGTCAATTTTCAGAAGCTTTGACCCGGTGCCGCCTGAAACGAACCGTATCACAGTGGTTGATGTGAGCGGAGTGCCCAGAGCTGTGGCCAGGTTGTAACTGAACGTGCCGGTCGCCGTCGAATTGTAAGTCGCCAGCGTGGTCCATGAACCGCCGCCGTTCCGGGACGCCTGCAAGGAGACCGGGTTGCCCGAGGTCAGTGTGCTGCTGGCAATAACCACCGTTACCGTGGCCGCATCCGCGCCGGATAGATCGATCGCGCGCTGCACCCAGTCGGATGTGTTCTTGGTCGTGATCTGCAGGGATCCGCTCGCCACCTTGATATTTCCGTCGCTGGCGCCGCCCGTTCCTCCGGCATCGCTTTCGTTCCAATCGGCCGCCCACGCCTGGGTGCCGTCGCTGTTGGCGAAGGAGTTTGCCAGGAACTGGTCATCGGCGATCAAGGCCTGGGAGGCATCCCGCCGACCGATCTCCATGCTCGCCGCCGTCGTGGCGTCATGCGTGTAGACCGGGTCAATGCGGTCCATGCCTTGTACGCCGCTCTGTTCGCCATCGCTAAGATACAGGAACTTCGTATGCGGATACCGCAGGCCAAAATCGGCTTCGAGCCATGTCTCGCCGCCACTCAGGGTGTGCGTCAACTGGGGCGCGGTCGTAAAGGCATACCCGGTCGGAATAGTTGCGAAATCAAGTTCCACCCGGTACAACCCGGCTGGGAGTTTCGTCGCGAAGTAGTGCCCGTTGGCGTCCGTGGTCTGCCTTGCCACCACGTCGTCCGCCGTCCCAAAGATGCCGTCAGTTCCTGCATAGGTGACCATGACCACTATATTGCTGAAGCCGGCCTCGCCGGGATCCTGCGCGCCATTGGCATTGGTATCCTCCCAGACGGTGTCGCCGATCGCGGCGTTACCCTTGTACCCGAAATCGCAGCCCTGCCAGGATTCACCCGCCCCCAACGCATGCACGGTTGTGTTGTTCAGTGTGCCATCCGGATCGTACGATTGCACCAGTCCCGCCGGCAGGGTGCTCGTGTCCACCGTCACCGTATATGTCCCTGGCTGGAGATCGGAAAACAGGTAGTTTCCGTTGCTATCCGTGTAGGTCACAACGGTTCCGCCGGGACCCGTAAGCGTGATCTTGACGTTGGCAAGCCCCGGCTCGTTGGCGTCCTGCAAACCGTTGCCGTTCAGATCCAGCCAGATCGAGTTGCCGATGCTGGTGTCGTTGAGCGGGGCCAGCGCGTACCCCAGATCGACGTTCAATTGGGGATGGGCGATGCTGCCGTTCTCGCCCCAGGCCCCGGCCAGTTTGACGCCGTTGAGATCGTAGACGTGCATCCCGGTCTGGTCCAGGTCCGAACTGTCGTAGAGTTTGAGCGGCTGCAATGCCAGCACATTTGTGGCAAAGTCGTAATGGTTGCCGTTTGGATCCATCAAAGCACCCGTGGCCGAGTTCCCATCAAGGTCGACATAGAGCGTGGTGTTCGAAACCGCGGTAATCCAGACCGGGCTGGCGTTTGGCGCGCCGGAGCCGCCGACCGACCCGGGCGCCCAGCCGGCGCGGACATCGGCCGTCAGCAGCGACTCGTCCAGCAGCGTGTACCCCCACTCGAACGCCGTACTGCTCGACCCCGTGTCGGAAACCGAGAGCGCGACAAACGGCGCGCCGGTCGAGGAGAAATGCGCGGCATTCCCGTCGGCGAGCGTGTAGCCGACCGTGCTCTTGGCGGTCAGCGTAATATTAGTGGAGCCCGCGGAGGTGGTATCCACCTTGACGGTCATTGTGCTGGTTCCGGGATTGAACAAATAGACCGTCGTCGGGTGCGCGCCACCGTCCGAATTGGGTCCGGTCGCCGTTCCCGTCGCCACTGGCGTATAGTAACTATGTCCGATGCGGTTGGTGGGCTGGATCGTGAATCCACGCGCCTCGTAATTGGCGTCCAGGCGACCGGTCAGCAGGTCCACTTGCACGGGCTTCGTCGCATGAACCGTGGCCCCGGCCCGTACGCCGTCGTTCGGCAGATAGCATGTCTGCCCCACGCTGAGGTTTGTTGTTACATCCACCGTGCCGTCCCCGTTTGTATCGATCTGCACGGTCGTCGCGTTTTCACCGGCCTGGACCATCAGGGTGCTGAAATTGAAACTCGGGTTACTGGCCGGGGCCTGAACGTTGCCACCGAGCGGAATCACGAAATCGTAACCCCATCGGTTCGTCGGGTACAACTCCACCATCGAGGCGAACATGTAACCGGGATCGGGTTGGTTCGAGTTCGCATCCGGTAGCGGCCACCCGCCGAACTGCATCGAAATGACACGCGTGCTGGAGATCCGGTCTCCTCCGTCGCGCGCGAAGACCGCGTTGGTCGAAGGCGGCGCCGAACGGGGAAGATTCTGGTCTTCCTCCATGACGAGAACATCGCCGACGTTTAACACGTTGTTGGTATGCCCCGGCGGAATGCCGTGGGCGGAATTACCGTCTCCCCAAATCATCGTCGTTGCCTGTGTCGGATTGCCGGGATCGGCTTCGTACCCGTCTTCCCAATGATCGTACACGATCACAGTGCCCGGCTGATGCACTACGATGGACTGCACGGTATGGACCTGCGAGGTACCGATGCTCGAATTGACGGAATCGAAGAATCGATAGAACGATTGCGCAGGCATCGGAACTAAATAGGTTTGCACGATGGGTTGCGATACCTGCCCCAGGCCGTTCACAACCGGCAATGCCTGTATGTCCCCAGCTCGGGACAAGCACACAACCGCAATCATCCAGATCAACCGACTTGCCGTTCGTGTTCTCGTTGTATTCATGGTTTCTCCAAATCTTCTATCGCACATTCATCTCTAAGCTTCACTTCATCCGCTCGCACAACGAACTTCTTCGATTCACATGAAACAGTACTAGCAACTTCTATGCCAATACTTAATTTGGATTACCTTCTCCTGCATTTGCCATCCACTGCCAGCATCGGTAAAGATTGCAAGATGCCCGTCTGTGTCAAGTGACACACAATGCATCACTTCACAAAGGCAGTGCGAGCAAAAAGCGACACTGATGAATCTGGAGAATGCTCGCCGCTCTGCACTGCGATTCCCTCGCGCGACTTCCATGGCGGATTGGATCGCGATTCACTCGGTCCAGCGAGGCCCGCACCGCTGCTCTTACGGTTCAACGGCCAGGCGGTAGAACGCCATGCCGGGTTGTTTCGCGTCCTGGAAGGTGTTAGTCGGTGGCGCGGCCTTGATATGCTCCTGGATCAACACGTACGGACCAGTCGGCAACGCACTGCGGTAGAGACTATACTTCTGACCCCAGAAGCTGTTCCATGAGAGTTGTACGCCGTCGCTCGTAAAGTTCAGCGACAGGGTGATGGCGCTCACCTTGTAGGTCGTTGACAACTGGTTGTCACCGAAGCTCCACTCGGGCGTCGTTTCCGCGCTGTTCACAAAGGCGCGGAAGTGATGTGTGCCTGATTGGTCATCTGACTTCAAGTTCGCAAATGCGAAAGTCCGGCTTTCGCCGGGTTGTAACACGCCGACAGCCAGTGTGGCATCCCCGATGGTACCAGCGGCCACTATGTCTCGTTGCGATACGTAGACATCCAGTCTCCCTGCATCGCCGGCGATTTCGCCGCGGTTTGCAACGGTCACCTGTGCCCCAAAAAGGTCGCCGGCCAGTGTCGGCGGGTTGACCAGCGCGATCGTCGTGACCGAGAAGTCGGCCCGCTGCCACGCGGATGTGGAGGCGCCGCCCGATCCGCTGCCAGTGCCGGTGTCGTTCGTGCCGCCACTGCCGCCACCGCCGGTCGAGCCGGAGCCGCTTGTGCCATCGCGGTATTCTATCACGTCGCTCTCGGTCTCCAAACCATCCACGCCGGAACCACTTGTGCCCGCGCCCGGCGTCGCGGCGACCACGCAGACATGGCCGCGGAATGGGAAGTTATGGAATTCGAACCCTGTTTCGGTCGCGACGTTACCGCCAAACACGGCCGATCCTTCGATTTGGCCGCTGTGAAGATGCGCATTCGCATAAGGTGCGAGCACCGACCCCTTATGGTCGAAACTGGCTGTGGCGAGTTCCGTGGCGTCCACATAGTTGAACAAAACGTTGTTGGCCGTTACGCCTGTCACGCGCATCGCACCATTGCTCAGACTCGCGGACGCGCCGTGGATGTTGACCAATACCGTGCTGCCGGCCGGTGCCGCGATGACAATGTCGCTCTGCGAGCAACTCCAGTCCTGCGCCTGCACGTTAAACACGTTGAGTTGGTCATTAGTACCGGTTAGTCTGAACCGCTGGGCGGATCTGGTCTTCGTCATTACGCCTTGATCAACCAAAGCGCCCAAAGCGCTGCTGGTTGCACGCAACTGTTCAAGTAGCACGGGGAAAGTCACCCCGCTGCCGTCATTGGGGACGTTTCCGAAGGCGTTGAAGGTCACTGGATTCACATGCCTGATGGTATTGTTGTCGGAGTACCTGACAGGACCATAACGCGTGCCGCCGTAGACGATATTCCCATTAACGCCCCATGAACGGTCGTAGAAGTCGGCCCCTACAATCAGACGGTCAACGTTGCCCGTGGCTGTGGCAACCGGTTCGCCGACCGTGGATATCCCGACACTGTACCCATTGGTGATGCGAGCGGTGCCGGCGACAGCCAACCGTCCTTCGGTGTCGCCTCCTATCGCGGCAAAGTCGCCGAATATCATCGCATTGAAGTTCGTTGCAATTCCAAGCGGGTCGCAGGTCTCGACGGCTTCGTAGACATACGTGACGCCGAAGGTCGCCCCCGCCGTGGTGTCAATTTCAAAGTCCGCGTTGCCGCCCCCGATCCGAACCTGACACCAAGTGCCCACGCCCATCGAAAACGGCAGCACCCCCGTCCCGACGAACCCATCGAGGGCGTTGGTCGTGGCTATTGATTGTGCGGCCGTGATGCGGGTGTCGAGTTGCGCCATACCCGACGTGCCCGCGAAGTCGGCGCGACCGTCAAATGTGCCGCTTGTGCCGACCATGTCATTGGTGAGCGTCATGGACGAGGTCACACCGAGGACGGCGGAGGTCACGGTCGCCAACGAGTGGGCGTTGCAGGAGGCGCTGCCGTTGCCGGTGTTTTCGAATCCCATGCTTTGCACAAGCCCCTCGGATGCAGTCACGTACACGGCCGTCAGGCGCCCGAGCGAAGGATCGAACTGCGGGAGAGAGGCTACCAGCGACCAGTCAGTCACCGAGTAGGGCTTGTTGAAGAAGTAGCTCCGCGTGTTAGCGACTGGGATCAGCCCGGCGTCATGACCCGGGTTGACTCCCACAGCGGCGGCGAAATCGGCCGTACGCCCGGTGGCGGGGTCGGGGTCGCTATCCAAGACAGGGTCGCCACCCTGCCTCTGCGGGCTGAAGGTGTAGCCGGTGGGCGCGGGATTGCGAAAGCCGATGCAGTAAGTGTTGGTGGGTACGGAGAAGGCATAGTCGCCGTTGGTATCGGTAAACGTGCTGCCGACGCAAACGTGGTCCGAGGTCCGGAAGAGGTTTACCGGAACGTTCGCCAGTCCTGGCTCGCCCACTTCGCGGATGCCATTCCCATTGAGGTCTAGCCACACCTGACTGCCAATGACGGCGGTGGGAAGCAGAGTGATGGGGCAGTCGAGAGTGGAGGAGCCGGCGGGCGTGTTGGTCCAGGTGACGGTGAACCTGATCGTCGACGGACCAGGGGCGGCGTTGGCGGGGATCGCGATGCGGCGGATGCCGGGGAACCACGAGACGAGCGCGTTGGAGAAGACCCGTTCGCCGGGGTCGGACAGGATGCCGTCGCCGTTCCAGTCGGCCCAAGCGGTAGCCCGGTAGTCGGCGTTGGACGAAGCCATGGTAAACACTAGGTCGCCACCGGGGAGCGGGGAATTGAGTATCGCCACATGGAAGGAAGAGTTGGCGATAACAAGCGTCGAGGAAAGTTTTGCCGGGGTCCCGGGTACACCATTGAGTACCTCCTTGGAAACCGCGGTTCCCAAGGCGCGTGTATCAGTCTCATTCACGGCATAACGTCCGGGGGCGACATTCGTGAAAGTGTAGGTTCCACCTTCGTCGGCCGCGGTGACGGAGACGATCGATCCGTCGGAATTCTGCAGCTCGGCATGGCTGCCCACCGTCGTCGCGGGCGCCCCCGCAGCCAGTCGGGCAAGCAGCAGGCAGCAGGCCGACAAGGAAAGGATAAAACGTGTTGTCATCGATCTCATGGCTTCTCCAATCTTCGATCTTACGCTCTCGCTCTCGCTCTCCAAATTCCCAGACTTTTCCTCAGACCATCCAGTTACATATGTCATCCACTCACACGACTGTCTGCTTCGCACCATTAGACAATTATAGCAACTTCTATGCCAATGCTTGTCTTTGGTCGATTTTCAGAGCATTGCTAACCATTACCAGTATCGGGCCAGTATGCAAGATATCAGTCTATGTCTAATGGCGCGGAGTGATGCACAACGCATCACTTAAGCAAGGCGCTGTGAGCGAAAAGTGACGGTGGAGGCAACGCAACGCTTGGGATAACGGTGACGTTCCCAACGGTCACTGACAACAGCAAGCACACACGCGGTGGGAAGACTTTACGCCCTTGCAAAACGAACGAACTACACAGGGACGAGGCTCTACGCCACCGAAGCCGCATCCGCGGCTTCGACCCTATCGAGGCCGTATTCCCTGAGTTTCCTGCCGAGGGTCGTACGATGAATCTGGAGAATGTTTGCCGCTGCGCTGCGATTCCCTCGCGCGGCTTCCATGGCTAATCGGATCGCGAGTTCCTCGGCACGGGCGAGCGGCATCGCCGCAAGCGTTGTCCTCGTCGCCGAGGCAATCGCCGGATGATCGCCCGGCAGCATCAGTTCGGAAACATCAATAGACTGATGCTGCGCCAGGAGGCAGGCGCGTTCGATGACGTTGCGCAACTCACGCACATTGCCTGGCCAGGAATACGACTGGAACGCCGCATAGGCCGCGGCCGAGATGCCGGTGATAGGTTTGCCGAACCGTTTGGCGTAATGGTCCAGGAAATGGGCTGCCAGAAGGGGGATATCCTCCTGCCGCTCGCGCAGCGGTGGGATTTCCACCGGAATCACGTGCAGGCGGTAATACAGATCGCTCCGAAAACTTCCTTCCACCACCCGCTTCATAATGTCCTGGTTGGTAGCGGCAATGACGGCAACATTGACGCGAATCTCGGCGGTTCCGCCGACGCGACGGAAGCGTTGCTCTTCGATCACCTTCAACAGTTTGGCTTGCAGTGTAATGTCCATGTCCCCGATTTCGTCCAGGAAAAGCGTTCCGCCGTCGGCCATTTCGAAAACACCGATGCGATTTTCCTTCGCGTCCGTGAACGAGCCCTTCTGGTGACCGAACAATTCGCTCTCCACGAGCGTGGCTGTCATGGCCGAGCAATTGAGTTCTACAAATGACCGGTCGCGGCGCTGGCTCATCGTATGTAAGGCGCGCGCCAGCAACCCCTTGCCCACGCCGCTCTCGCCGCGGATCAGTACACAGGAATAATCGCTGGCGGCGATCTGTTGGACTATGTCCAGCACGCGACGCATGGCAGGCGACACCGTTATTACGCCGGTTGTCAGGGACGGATCTTCGCGCTTCGCCAATTGCGTCAGCACAGTGACCCGTTTGCTGAGAGCCATGTGCCGGGTCGCGCCGTTCAAGGCCTTGAGCAACATCTCCCGGCCTGCCGGTTTGACCAGAAAGTCGAAGGCCCCGGCCTTTAAGCACGATACAGCGGTAGTCAACTCGCGTTCCGCGGTCAGGACAATCACAGGCATCTCGGGAAACGTCTTGACCCATTTCCCAAGCAGCACATCGCCAGTCGTGTCAGGCAACCCGAGATCCAGAAATACGACACCGAACGCGCCGCGCGCAAGCGCCTCCTCGGCGCTCTGGCCGTCCGCCGCCACGGCGACTTCATAGCCTTCCGCAGCCAGAATCTGGCTGACGGCCCTGGCCATCACAGCGTTATCCTCGACAACGAGCACCGACACCTTGTTCATGAGAACCGGCCTTTTGTTTGCATATCCAGACATCAACCCGATGTCCCGCTTGCTTTGAAGGATACTCCATTCCCGTAACGCCAAACACAAGCGAAAAATATGCTCACCCCGACTCAAGAGCAGGGCCATTTCATCTGCCTTGATCGGGAGCGGTGCGTGGTTGCCGGGCAGGCAACTTGTTTCCGCGAGGGTGTTAAGGCGCGCCGAACATCAGGCACGTCGGCGCCGAAGCCACCCACCGGTCTCATGGTTCAGAACGA
>CAIYGI010000324.1 GCA_903925685.1 uncultured bacterium | reverse complement strand
CGCCGCTCTCCGCGAGCGACGCCTTGGAAGATCGAGACGGCGATGGCTACCTCAACATCTACGAAGTTCTGCATGGAGGGGATCCCACATCGTCAAACAGCATTCCCGCACCGACGCATACGATCACGAATGGGGCGATCACCATTCAGGCTATGATTAACAGCGTGACGCAGGATTATGCCATTGTCATGGTCAAATCGGGCACGTATACCGGTTCCGGCAACCGGGACATCGATTTTGGACGGCGCAATCTGATGCTGGTGTCCGAGACGGGGCCGAGCAACACGATAATCGACTGTCAAAACGCGGGGCGCGGGTTCAATTTCCAGAACGGAGAAACGCGTGTAAGTGTGCTGAAGGGACTGACGATCGCACACGGGAAAGCCGACCATGGCGGCGCGATTCTTTGCCTTGGTTCCAGCCCGTGGATTGACGACTGCACGATTATCAGCAATCGTTTCCTGGGCGCCAGCGGGAATTACGGGGCCGGACTCTGCGTGGATTCCGGACAACCGTTGGTGACGCGTTCGCGTTTCGTGAACAACGGAAACGCATGGGGTGGCACATATGGCGGCGCCATCGCGTTCATGGATGCGGCGGTGGTGTCAAATTGCGTTATCTCGGGAAACACGGCCGGCAGTGGTGGCGGGATATACTACAGCATTCGCGACGGAGCGGCGACCGGGACAATCGCGAACTGTAGTGTTGTCTCGAATTCTGCCGCAGTATATGGCGGCGGAATCTATGCCTGCAACGATCTGCGGATCGAGAACTGCCTAGTGAGTTGCAATCTTGCCACCAACGATGGCGGTGGACTCTGGATAACCGGCAATGTTCGGATTAACGGCGCCAAAGTCGAGTCGAATGCCGGTTACCGGGGCGGTGGTATACGCGTAGACGCCACGCAAGGAGCGAATGTGCCGACGCTCGTAAGCGTGGATATGGTTGACAATCGGGCGAATAACAACGGTGGCGGTCTTTACTACAACCCCGGCAACCAATTTCCGTTCATCGTCAGTAATTGTACCGCGGTCGGCAACACGGCGGATGCCTATGGGGGCATTTACGCCGGAGGCGCGATCAGGATGAATGGGGGGTGCATAAAGGGTAACACAGCCAAGTATACCGGCGGGATGAAAATCTATTGTTTAACCAATGGACCTGTTGAATTGTCCGGAGTCGAGATATCCGGCAATACGGCGACAAACTCTTATTGCGGCGGTTTGGAGATATATAAGGGCTCCAACGACACGGACATTGTCTTGACGGATTTGCTGGTTTCCAATAACTGCGCTGCTTCCTACGGCCATGGAGGGATATATGTACATGGCTCTGCCCGCTTGTTGATGACAGGCTGCGAGATTGTCGATAACACGAGTAGTTGGGGCGCTGGGGGCATGTATATGTTAATAGATCAAACCTCGACCATCAGCATCATCCTGAACAGCCGTTTCAGCCGCAATAGCGGCCATAATTATGCGGGAGGATTGTATGCGTCCGTGGCCGGGCAAGTCTTTGTCGGCAAGAGCATTTTCGAGAACAATGCATCCAGCGCTAATGCGGGAGGAATTTCTCTTCAGTGTGCGGGCGGACCCGCGCTGCTGCTTGACAGTGTACTTATCGGCAACCAAGCCGCTGGCGCGTATGGCGCCGGCATTGTCGCAGGCGGACTACAAAACTGCACGATCGTCAGTAATCGGGCCAACTACACATCAGGGGGTGTATCGGATAACGGCTCTTATGGGATAGCGCGCAACTGCATTGCGTGGGGCAACACCGGCGCCCAACTTTATGGCAATTGGTATGCCGAATATTCGTGCGTCCAGGGCGGTTACACTCAAAACGGCTCCCAGCACATCGTCACGAATAATCCTTCTCTGGTAGATGGCTATCGCCTGATGTACACCAACTCCCCCTGCGTGGACGCCGGGACGACCGCCGGCATTTCGGCGACCGACATCGACGGCAAGGCGCGTAACTCAGGAAACGCACCCGATATCGGATGTTCCGAACTTGCATTCACCGATTCCGATACCGATGGGTTGCTTGACGAATGGGAGCTGTTCGCATTCGACGATCTTGACGAGACTGCCCTTGGAGACACCGATGGCGATGGGTTGAACAATCGAGACGAATATACTACGCATGCCGACCCCGGCGCTTATGACACGGATCGGGATGGCATGCCGGACGGCTGGGAGTGGCAGTATGGACTGGATCCGAACGCTGACAACGATCCCACGCTGGACTCGGATTACGACGGCTGGACGGATGGCCAGGAAGCGGACCAAGGCACCGATCCGATGGATTGGGACACCGATGGGGATGGGGTGGAAGATTCGCTGGATGCCGACCCGCTCGATCCCGAAAATGCGGAGGAAGCGACACCGGAGAATTCCTGCAATCTGACGCTGACGGTCGGCGATTCCAGCGGCAGCCATACGGAAATGTACCTGATCAAAGTGGGCGAGGCGTTTTTGAGGATGAACTACGTCAGTGGTTCGGAGTATCTTTTTCACAAAACCGTGCGCTTGCCCCGCGGATATGTATACGACGGGTATGTGGAAGCATTGGGCGAAGAGCCCCCCGATTCCGACGGAGACTACGATGCGGACGTGACGAGCGACGATCCGGGGCTCACCGTCATCGATCCCAACGGTTATCTGGGCGGCCATCACGAGAACACCGGCTTCAATTCAGGCCGGCGATATTTCCAGGTCTCTCTGGGCAGCACCGTCGCCAACACCAATACCGCCGCCAATGACGATTCCGTGAACGCCAATACGATTGACCCCATCAACACCCAGAACGGGAATGTCACGCTGTCCGAGACGGATGTTGCGATTCCCTGTCCCGGCCTGACGCTCGCATTCGGGCGTTATTACAATTCGCGCGCCGCCGTCACCAACGGCATTCTTGGCCCATGCTGGGCACATTCCTATGAAACGTTCCTGCAATCCAGAAGCAACGCGACGTACAAGGGCGTTTCTGGCAACTGGCAAATGCTCTCCCTGCCACAGGGGCAAGAATTCTGGTTCCAGGATAATGGCGACGGGACTTTCAAAAACCCGCCGGACAGCAATTTACGGCTGGCCATTGCGGGAAGCGGTTGGGTCATCGCCCAGGCTGGCGGCGCACAGTGGACCTTCGACGCCAACGGCATTTTGACTGGCATTGCGGACGCCTTCTCCAACCGCGTCACGCTGACCTATGCCGGAACCTTCCCGAACCAGCGGCTGACAAGAGTCGAACACCTCAACGGGCAATTTTTGGATTTGAGTTACACCGGCGCCTTGCTTACCCGCATCGACACGCCCGTCGGCTCACTTTCGGCTCAGTTTACCTACAATGCAAATAATGAACTGGCCAATGCCGTCAGGAACGCCGGTGGCGCCGGTTATACCAATCGCTATTTCTACGATGCCGGCACGCACAGCCTGACCCAGCGCGTCAATGCGGCGGGCGACCGGTTCGATTACGGCTATGAGTACACCACGAACTTTTCCGGCCAGACCGTTTCCCGCGGCATTTCCATGACGCTTGAGCCGGATTATTACCGGCACACCGTGAATTACACCAACCGCGGAACGAATGCCACGGAAGTCACATATAGCCGCAACGGCGTCGCCCAAACCTATGTCTACAAATACGATCCGGTGATCAATATGATCAAGGCCAAACTTGGCCCCGGCGGCACCAATCTGGGCGTCCGTTACACCATCAACGGCAAACGTGACATCACCCAGGAAACGCGCTTCGACGATTCCATCGGCGAATACGCCAAGAGTCTGCGGAGCTTTGACACCAACCATAACCTGACTTTTCTGGGCTTTGCGCTGAATACGCCCTACACCACCAACTGGACCGCATACACCTGGAGCCACAACCTGCCGGCTTCCGTGCGAGACGTCGAGGGCGCGCTCGTGGAATTCGAGTACACCAACGGGCTGCTGAAAACCGCCAGAACCTGGCTGGAACGGGATCTCTTTTTCGCCACCCGCTACGGCTACACGGCCAATGGCCTGCTTTCCGCGGTCACCAATGCCAACGGACACTGGCAACGGTTCTCGCACGATGCCTACGGGTTTATGACCTCATCCGTGCCGCAAGTTGGCCCCGCGACCAGTCTGGAGCATAACCGCCTGGGTTTTGTCACCAGCATCGCGATGCCGTGGAATTCGGGCAGCCGCGCCACCAGCATCGGGGCGACCGAGTTGGGCTGGGTGACGAATATTGTGTACCCCGATGGGCTGGGCCAGACATTACAATACGATTCGCTGGGGAACCTGACGAATCAGATAGACAGGGCGGGCCGGACGAATCGCCTGACCTGGCTGCCGACCGGGAAACTCGCGTCGGTCAATCGCTGGCTCGACGGTCCAAATCCAACCAATGTCACGACCAGTTTTGCCTACGACAACCAGTTCAATACCCTCACGATCGCCGATCCCATGGGCCGCGCCGTGGAACGCTACGCGCTGGACTTGCAGGATCGCCCGGTGGCGGTGACGAACCTGGAAGGCCAGGGCATGGCCATCGACTGGGGCGTGGGGAATTATGTGCGGAAAATCACGCGGTTTGACGGCACAGTGGTTAGCAATTCCTATAATGCCGATGGGCTCCTGTCGCAAGTCAAAGGCCCATCCTTCACAAACGTCTTCAGCTATTACCGCAACGGGGTTTTGAAAACCGTGGCAAACGCAAACAGTAGCGCGGCGAATTTCTTTGACCTTGCCGGTCGGTTATCGTCCCAGCAGACTGCCGTCGGCGGTTGGACCAATACCGTTGCCTACCAGTTTGATCCTGTGGGCAATGTCACGAATGTTGCGGTCGCCAACACCCCAGTGCAGTTTGCGTGGACGTACGATGAAGCGGAAAGACCGCTGTCGCTGACCGCTCAGGCTGCAACCAATGGAACGTCGATATTTCAGTGGACGTACAATACGAACAATGGTTTAGTTGCATCCGTGACTAACTCTACGATATCGGAATTTATGGAGTATGACGTTTTGGACCGGGCCACAAACATTGCGTGGCAGAATGCCTCGGGCATGACTGTGCGGAGTTTTGGTTACACGTTCAACACCGCCGGCATGATCACCAACGTCAGTCGTGAAGACGGGGGCTGGACGGTTTATACTTACGATTCTTTAGACCGCCTCACATCGGAAAAGCAGTACGCTTCCGGCGGCGGGTTGGCGAACACTGCGTCATGGACGTATGACTTGGCTGGAAACCGGACGATGGCGGTCACGAACGGCGTGACGAACCTCTATGCGTATGCCGCCGGAAACAGCCTGACGAATTTCGGAACCGGCACACTCGTTCAATACGATTTGGCGGGAAACACAACCAATCTGCAATACAACGCCAGCCGGAAACTTGGGCTCAAGTGGGACGGCGCGTACCAATTAACCGAGGTACGCACCAATGGCGAGCTGGCGGAAACTTACCAGTACGATGCTTTGGGCAGGCGTGTAAGCATCATCGCCGGGGCAGTTACCAATGACTTTATCTATTCCGGCCCCCACGTCGTTGCGGAATACAGCAACAACGTTCTGGCTCGGACCTACGCGTATGGCCCAGCCATTGATGATGTTCTGTCGCTGACCACCTACGGCGCGGCGACGAACACGTATTTTTACCTCAAAGATAATTTGGGTAGCGTTCACGCGTTGGTCAACACGAACGGCACGGTCGTGGAACAGTACCGTTATACCGCTTGGGGCGAAACCACCGTGCTCAACAGCAACGGAACGGTACTCGCCGCCTCCGCGTACGGCAACAGATTCACGTTCCAGGGCCGCGAATATTCCTATGCAACAAGACTCCATTTCTTCCGGTCGCGGTACTACGAGAGTTCCCTGGGCCGCTGGTTGAGCAAAGACAGAATCGGCATCTCCGGTGGAATTGGTCTCTACGAGGCGTTCGGAAATGCTCCAACTGTACATGTCGATCCTACCGGACGGTGCAGCAATAACGGAGACGCCTTTGCGGACATGTACTGGAACTCGCTCATGCAGAATCCTTTCAGTCCATACAATGTGATTGCCCGTCATCTTGGGAATCCAGCGATAGACATTGGTCAATCGCTTAGCGGCACGATGTTTCCGTACATGGGTGGGCCGATGCCGCCCGATGTTCTTGGCAACGTTGTCGCTGGCGAAACGCTTACAGGAGCCTACGGAGCAGGCATTGCCAGTTTCATGTTCGTTGTTGCAGAGGGGGCCAATGTTTTAGATCCTGTAGCGCGAGCACGAGGCCAATTACTGCAAGATGCGGCTGGAAGTTTTCAGGCGAACTATACCGGCATGGGCAAAGCATGGGCCGAGCATCCAGTTCACACAACAGCTTTAACCGTCGGTACGTTCACTCCCATCATGCCTGTAGCCCTTGGTGTCAACTGGGCCGCAGATCGTCTTGGCCAATGGTCTGGCGGCGGCGGCCTCAATCTCTCTTGGTAGTTTTTATGGATTGCAGCCTAACATGAAAGGACACTGTATGCTTCGCTGGATTTTCTTGACGACCATTGTTTTAGCGGTACTTCTTGCCGTGCCCTTCTTTCTTGTACGCCGAGCAGAACGCTCCACCGACCGTTTTCTCCAACAACCAGAGGTCGTTCTTGAAGCATGCCGAACGTTGATCGATCACAAAACGAAATACAGGAACGATAATCCGGGATGGACTGCGGCGTATGCGAAGACGGACGTAATTCTCGATCCGCAGAAGGCACCCTTGGAGACAGACGTTCCCGAGGTGTTCCGTAGTGGTCGGGTTGCGTATATCGTTATTCACTCGAACGCTGTGACCATTTGCGTGTCCACCCTTCCGAAGCGGTATCTTCTTGCGTTTGCATCGGGCCAAGACCAACACGGCGACAAGAGGATAATCGACGGCCTTTGGCTTTCCTTTGGCAGAAAGCATTGACCCTTCGAAAACGGCCTCGACAGCATCGGGCAGGCCACAAATGCCATTTTGGCCGTTGGCACGGTTGCCGTGACGAACAGCACAACGTGCGATGCCGCCGAACGGTTGAGTTCCCGAACCACGGCAGCGGGTCAGTTCCAATATGTCTATGATTCCAACAACGGTTTATTGGCGAGCGTCAGCAATCTTGCCGCCGGCATTCAAGTGGTGTATGGTTTCGATGTGATTGATCGCGTGACCAATATCGTGTGGCGCAACTCGACTGGCGGAGTATTGCGGGCGTTCGATTACAGTTACAACGCCGCCGGGATGATTACGAATGTGGCACGGGAAACCGCCGCCGAAAGCGTTGGCTACGGCGTGGATAGCCTTGATCGCATCACCTCCGCAAACGCCTCGTATTTGACGGCAAGTTACGCGTGGGATCTCGCTGGAAACCCGACACTCCGGATCGAAAACGGCGTTACGAACAATTGCGTGCTCACCAATGGAAATCGGTTGGTTTCCTGGGCTGGTGGGACAAACCGCTTCGATACTGCTGGAAACGTCACGAACATCGTTCGCGGCGGGGTAAACTGGGGCCTGATTTGGAACAGCCAGTATCAACTTACGGAAATGCGTTCGAACAACGTCGCGGTGGAACGTTACGGATACGATGCTCTCGGCAGGCGGTCATGGACATGGGACGGGGCCGCCACCAACTATCACCTGTACAACGGAATTCACGTCATGGCCGATGTGACTGCCACCGGCAGTCTGATCCGGACATATTCATACAGTGCCGGGATCGACAACCTGTCAGCCATTACGGTGCATACCGGTGCGGTCGCCAAGACCTATTACTGCCTGACCGATCACGCCGGAACCGTGCATGCGCTGGCCGACAACACCGGCGCGGTGGTGGAGGCATATCGTTTTGACCCATGGGGCCGTGTGCTCGGTACGTGGAATGGTGCTGGACAATCCATTGCCGCGTCAGCGATCGGGAATCGTTATCTTCTTCACGGCCGCGAGTATTCCTGGCGGACGGGTCTTTACTATTTCCGTGCCCGCTACTTCGACCCGCAGACCGCGCGGTGGTTGTCAAAAGACCCGTTAGGTATTGCCGGAGGGCAAAACCTCTATCAGGCGATGAACTGCAATTTGGTCCGTTTCCGAGATTCGTTCGGTCTGTGCAAGAGTGGTGAGGACTTCGTCTCTTACTACAGGGATCGTTTGATCAAGAGCAGCCAGAACGACAGTTGGCCAGCATGGAACGGGTGGGATCCCTTACATGTCATCGGCGATACGCTCTCTGATTGGCAAGTTGACATCGGCCAATGGGACAGTTCCATCTATGAGTACAAGGGCCGTGTCATGAAGGCGAACCAAATGGGCAACTATGCCGCAGGATATCTCACGACGGAACTCTGGGGACCTCTCATTGCGTCAGCTGCCCTGATTTGTGTGGAGGGGGGCAGTTTGTTTGATGATTCGCCATCGGGAAGCAGATGGTCTGATGCCATGGGTAGTTGGAAGTATAATTTTGAAGGCATGGGACAGAAGCTTCAAGAAAATAGAGCTGCAGATGACGCATATTACGAATCCGGCCAGATGTGGATCGACAGCACTCCCCCGTAACCTTCCCGCTGGCCATTGCGTGTATCCCTGCCAGATCGTCGTTCAAGGAGCAAAGACAGACATGAACAGAACTTGGCAAAGAAGAACAATCATGGTGATTGGGTTTGTTGCGGCTATTCTTCTTTGCATCCGGGGATGCTATTGGTATGTCCAGAAGCCGATTTACGACGCCAACCCAGATGCGTTACTCCGTGCGTGCCGAGTCTTGATGACTCATCGCCACGAACTTCATAACGAATCTGGCAATAGTCGTGGGAAACCTGCGTTTCTTGGATCTGGTACGCCGGAGTTCGTGAAAACAGTCCCAGAGGCAGTGAAGACACTCCGTCCTGCCTATATAGCGGTGTGGAAAGATCATGTGCTTGTCTGCATCAGAGCTCTGCCACGGACATACGTGCTGGCGTTCTCCGAGAACGCGAAGCAGTACGGCACTCGCAGGATTATCGATGGGTTATGGTATTACAACGGCCATTCAAGAGATCAGGACAACGAAGATGTCAGTGCCCGTTGACATGACTCCGTTACCGGCCGGTTGGTTGTCAAAGGATCTGATCGGCATCGGCGGCGGGTTGAATCTCTATGTGTACTCCGCCGGAAACAGCCTGACGAATTTCGGGAGCGGCACACTGGTTCAATACGCACTCAGAGACCAAGGGCGAGGCGGTATAGTTAACTACTTTATCAGCACCTACATTCACATAACGGGCTTTTATGGATTTTAGAAGAGGAGCTTCTCGCATGTCTTGGCCGTGGACTCGACGTACCGCAGTTGCGTTTGTGTTCGGGTTTCTCATTGTTGGGGCGTTCACTTACCAATGCTCTCGTCGGCAGTACCGTCAGACTGAGGCGTACATTTCTGATTGTCTGTACGGCGTGCGTTCTGATGTTCTTTTGGGTGCTTGCAGACGGATAATTGCAGATCGGAACGCTGGGAGAATCTCCAGTGCCAGTTCTAATGGTACAGTAGAGGTAAACATCGGTGGCAGCAATGTACAGTCGTTTGCGTGGCTGCCAAACGATATCGTTTGGTTGCGCCCCCGCTATCTATCAATTCACACAAACTATGTCGTGGTCATTTTGGAGACTTCATCGCGCAGAACGGGTTTTATTGGCTTTAAGGACGGCGTCGAGCAATTTGGCACACGACAGGTTCTTGATGGTCTCTGGTTTTGGAACGGTCACTATGGCCGCAAAGCAGGACACCATGATGGCAGTGGGAATTGATATCAGTCCACAGGTAAATACGGCATGGAGCATAGTCAGATACGCAGCCGCAGTTGTCAATTTCACGCATACGTACCAGTTGACCGAGGTGCGGACCAATGGCGTGCTGGCGGAAACTTACCAGTACGATGCTTTGGGCAGGCGGGTCAGCATTATCGCCGGGAACGTAACGAACAATTTTGTTTATTCCGGGCCGCACATCGTTGCCGAATACAGCAACAACGTTCTGGCTCGATCCTATGCGTATGGCCCAGTCATTGATGATGTTCTGTCTCTGACCACCTACGGCGCGGCGACGAACACGTATTATGCGGCATGACCGCGCAGGGCATCGAGGAGGTTAGCCATATCTTCCGGGATGGGCGCGGTAAAGGCCAGCGGTGCGCCGCCGCGGGGGTGGCGGAAGGATAGTTTCCAGGCGTGCAGCATCTGGCGCGGCGCGGCGTCGGCAAGCGGGTCGCGCTCGCGGCCGCGGCGGCCGTAGTCGGCGTCGCCGACCACGGCATGGCCGATATGGGCCATGTGGACGCGAATCTGGTGGGTGCGCCCGGTGGCGATGTGGACGGCCAGCAGGCTGGTGGCGGCGAAGATTTCGCGCGTTTCGTATTCCGTGATGGCGGTGCGGCCATGCGCCGGCTGCGTACACATTTTCTTGCGGTCCTGCGAACTGCGGCCGATCTGCGTTTCGATGCGTCCCGACGCCGGCTTGGGCCGGCCCCAGACCAGCGTCAGATATTCCTTGGTGACGCGGCGATTTTTGAACTGCCGCATCAGGTTGCTGGTGGCCTCGGCATTCTTGGCGGCGACCAGCGCCCCGCTGGTGTCGCGGTCCAGGCGGTGCACGATGCCAGGGCGCAGTTCGCCGCCGATGCCCGACAGGTCGTGGCAGTGGAAAAGCAGGGCGTTGACGAGGGTGCCGTCGGCGTGGCCGCAGGCGGGGTGGACGACCAGTCCGGCGGGTTTGTTGACCACGATCAGGTCGGCGTCCTCGTAGAGAATCTCCAGCGGGATGTCCTGGGGCAGGAGTTCGAGCGGCGCCCGCGGGGCGGGCACGGAGACGCTGACACTCTGTCCGCGCACCAGTTTGTGGTGCGGTTTGACGGCATGGCCGTCCACCAGCACGGCGCCGTCGCGGATCAGAAGCTGGGCCTGCGAACGCGAGAGCCCGGCGCGCGCCGTTTCGCCCAGCCAGGTATCCAGCCTCCGGCCGGCGGCCTCAGCGTCCGCTTTCAGCGTGATCATCGGCGCGGCCCCGGGTGCGAAGCAAAATGAACAGTCCCGTGGCGCAGAGCGCGGCGCTCAGCCATTGGGCGTCGGTATAGGGGCCCCAGTTAAGGCGCGGGTCGCCGCGTAAATACTCCATCAGGAAGCGCAGCACGGAGTAGCCGATGCAATAGAGTCCGAGCACCGTGCCGCGGCGCGGCCGGCGCAGGAAGACGATGGTCAGCGCGATCCAGAGGGCAAGGTTGCCGGCGGCCTCGAACAACTGAACCGGCAGCCGCGCCACGCCTTCCATTACCACGGCCCACGGGCCGGAGCTGGGAACACCGTAGCAACAGCCGTTCCAAAAGCAGCCGATTCGGCCCAGAGCGTGACCGAGCGGCAAGGCGGTGACGACCAGGTCCAGGACCGCCGCCAGCCGTTCGCCCCGCCGGGAGGCAAAGAGCCAGAGCGCGAAGCCGGCGCCGAAAAAGCCGCCATAGTAAATCAGTCCGCCCTGATCTATGCGCACGATCCGGACGAGGTGGATGGAAAAATATTCCCAATTGGCCGCGACGTAGGCCAGCCGCGCGCCGACGATGCCTCCGACCATGCACCAGAAGACCAGATCCGAGGCGAACGCGCTGTCGTATCCGGCGCGCCGACCCACGAGGGTCAGATGCAGCAGGCTGGCGGCGAAGGCCGCCGCCATCATGACGCCGTACCAGTAAATCGGATGTGTGCCGATTGTGAAACAAACAGGATCCAATGTCAGACCGAGCATGCTTATCGCCCCTTCAGGAGTGTTCGGGTGTCTCAGATCAGTTCTTCCTTTTGCGTTGGACAACCTGCGCGCCACTGTGCCATGATTGCGCCTCAGAATCAAGATACACTGCGCCACGGTATGTCAAAGTCATCACCGGAAATCGAAACGGAACGGATCGCGGCGGTTGCCTGCGGGCATTGCCGTCAAATGCTGGACGTTTCGGCCATGGCGCCTTTCCTGGAGTTTGCCTGTCCGCACTGCGGAACCCGTCAGGTCGTGCCGGCGCGTTTCGGGGGCTTCCTTTTATTGGGGCTGTTGGGGCGTGGGGGCATGGGCGCCGTTTATCACGGACTCGACGAACAGCTCAACCGGCATGTCGCGATCAAGGTTTTGCAGACCTCGATCGGCGCCAATGCGGAACTGGTGGCGACTTTCCGGCGCGAAGCCCGCTCCGCCGCCGCGCTGAACCATCCCAATGTTGTGCAGGTCTATTCGTTTGGCGTGGAGCGTGGACAGCCATACATGGTGATGGAACTGCTGACCGGCGGGCGGCTGGACCAAATGCTCGCCAAGGGCGAACCGCTTGACGAGGCGTTCGTCATGAATGTAGGGGCGAGTATCGCGCAGGGGTTGAGCGCCGCCAGCGAAATCGGCCTGATGCACGGCGACGTGAAGCCGGAAAATATACTTTTCGACAACGGCGGCGTGCCCAAGATCGTGGATTTCGGGCTGGCCACGTTCATGCAGCAGCGGCATACCGTGGATGGGGTCTGGGGCACGCCTTACTACATCGCGCCGGAGAAGGTGCGTCATCAGACTTCCGATGCGCGCTCGGATATTTACAGTCTGGGCGCGACACTTTTCCATGCGCTGACCGGCAAACCGCCGTTCGACGGCGAAACGCCGGTGGATGTGGTCAAGGCGCGCTTGCTGGCGCCGGCGCCGCGGATCGAAACGGTGCGGCCGGGGCTTTCGCAGACGACCTCGGAAATTATCGCCCGCATGCTGGAAATGGAGCCGGCGCGCCGCTATCCGACCTATGCCTCGTTGTTGGGGGATTTACCCAAGGATGCGGACCGCCATTATTCCCCGGCCTTGCTGCGCATGGGTCGCGGGGGCCGCAGTGTAAGTTCAAAAAAAATTCCATCGATCGGCGAGGACGCGTCGTCGGCCGTCAATCCAATGCTGGCCCATCAGCAGGCAGGCCGCGCGGGCTCTGGTTCCGTCCCATGGCGCCGGTACGTTGTCGTTGCGGGCGTGGTCGTGCTGGCGTCGGCGCTTGCGGGAATGATTGTGCTGGGGGTGAGAACCCATCGGCAAAGGGAGGCCGAGGAGCTGGCCAGGCGGCAGGCGATCGCGGCGCTAAGCGCCGCGAATGAAGCGGCTGCGAACCAGCTCTCGGCTCTTCTGCGCCAGTTGCATGAACTTCCCAGCGCGGCGGATGTAGACAAAGCGATAGGCTCCGAGGTGCCGTGGTTGACCAACAAAGTCGGCCAACTGCTGGCCAAGCTGCCGCCGGATATCCAGGCGGCGCGCAGGGGCGATGCGGAGCATGCGATTGGAACGATGCAGGCGGCCACCCAGTCCGTATCCCGCGCGTTTGGCGAGGCGAAGCGCATCCTTGCGGAGGCACGCGCTCAGCGTGCCGCCATCGCCGCATTGACCAATGCCGCCACGGATCGCACGGCGTGGTTTGCCGCCCTGGACGCGCTGCAAATCCAGGCGCTGGCGACGGTTTCGAACGGGCTGGCAGGCGTCAGCGCCGCGACGCAAACCATTTCGCGGTTGCGCGTGCTGGTGGCGGACATTGAGACGCAGCAGTCGCTGGCGAACAAACAAATGCAAAGCGAGCGGGAAAAACAGGCCGCCTTGGCGCTGCAAGCCAAACTGGATGCGACGCGCAAGAAGGCGGAACAAGCCCAGGAGGCGCTGGCAAAGAAGGAACTTGTGGTCGTTGCCGACGCGCGCAAAGGCGTGCAGGAACTGATTTTGCGCAACGACTTCCAGGGAGCGGCCAAGGTTCTGCGCGATTCGGGCAACGCGCTCACGACCGCGCCGGGGCGCGATGCGCTGGCCGTTGAAGTCGAGCGCTGCGAACATATGGTTCAACTCAAGGCCTTTTTGGTGCAGGCGATCAAGGGTGAAGCAGCAGCGCCGCCGCACAGCGGATACCGGTATGGGTGGCTGGTTGGCGGGATTCCCACGCTGGATGTTGTCGGCGCCAGCGACGACGCAGTCGCCATCTCAGACCGGCAGGCGCCATGGCTGGAAGTCGGAACCGCCCAGATTCTGCGCTTCATAGCGCACTATCTGGAACAAAATGAGGGCTTGGACCGGAAAACGCGCGCCGCGCAGTATCTGAATGCGGCGATTTACATGCTGGCCGTGGGCGGCAGCAACGAAAATGCCGTCGCACTGGCGGCCAAGTATGTTAATCAGGCGCGCGAACTGGATGCAACTCTGGCGCCGGCTGCCGCCCGGCTGGCGCCGGCTGCGGTGCCTCCGGGATCCGTAAAATGAAATGCCCGAGCTGGATACCGCCATCCAAATCGCCCCTGGGCCGGGCTTCTCCCTACGCCTTCCTGCTGGCTGCCGTGGCGCTCGTGACGAGCGGCTGGTACCTTGGAACCCACTATAACTGGCGCGCGGTGTGGGGGGTGTTGCGCGAGGTGGATATCGCGTGGCTGCTGTTCGGGGGGTTGGGCGCGGTGGCGATCCAGGCGATGTTTCGCTCGTTGCGCTCCATGGTGTTGCTGCGCACGCTAGAACACCAGATTCCGTTTTCAGAAATTTACCGGACCACGGTGTTCGCGGCGGGGGTCAACTGCCTGACGCCTTTCCAGGCCGGGGAATTATTGCGCGCCGAGATGTGGCACAAGCGCGGCATTACCCGGCACTCCGGCTACGGCGTGGTGGTGATTGAGCGTGTTCTGGACCTGGCAACCATCATTCTGCTGGCGCAATTGGCGCTGGTCTTCGATTCGAGCCTGCGGCCGGCCCTGCCGATTCACTATGTGCTGCCGGGGCTGATAGTGTTGGCTGGGTTGGCGGTTGCCGGATTTCTGGTGCTGCGCGGTCTGGCCGCGAGCCGGCCCGCCGTGGATCGCTGGTATCGCCCGCTGCGTCAGTGCGCGACATGTCCCCGCACCCTGGCCATCGCGATTCTTTTCGGCCTTGCCGCCTGGACTGCCGTCGGCGCCGGCTGGTGGTTTGCCTTCCATAGCACCGGCGCCCGCCTGGGACTCAGCCAGTGCATCGCGGCGCTTTCCGTTTCGATGCTTGCCTCGCTGCTGACCTTTGTGCCCGCCGGACTGGGCGTGGCGGAATCGTCCGTGGCCTTCATCCTGAGCTGCACCGGCGTGCCGCCCGCCACCGCGTTGGCCGGGGCGCTGCTGTTGCGCATCTACGGCGCCCTGCCGGCGCTTTACGCGGTTTGCCACCTTGCCTCGCCCGTCTACCGACACACCAAGCTTCCGAGCTTCAATGCCGCGCCGGATATCGAGGATGACGACGAGGAAGACGACGAGTAGCCGCGCTGCCAACGGCTACGGTTTCACTTCCTTTTCCGCATGCACAGGCATATTCTGAACGCATGAGCGACCTGATTCTCGCAGGACTGTTCTCGCTGGCGTTGGCCACGTTGCTGGTCGCCGTCACGATCTTGCGTCGGCTAAGCCGCACGTTGGACGCGGGACTGGACCAGGTCTTGCGCGCGGAACTCAGGGGCGCCCGTGAAGAAACCGCCCAGCAGGCCCGCAATCTGCGGGAGGAAGTGGCGGCGGCGCAGACGCAGGCCAATGCGTTGCTGGTCACGACCGTCAGCACGCTGGGCGCGGACCAAAAGGAATTGCTGGGCGGACTGACAGCTTCCATCCGTTTGGAACAGGCGAAAGAACGCGACATGCTGGAGCAGAAATTCCGCCAGATCCAGGAAGGCAACGAGAAGAAGCTGGACGAGATGCGGCAGACGGTGGACGAGAAACTGCACAACACCCTGGAGAAGCGGCTGGGCGAATCTTTCAAGCTGGTCAGCGACCGCCTGGAAGCGGTTCAGCGCGGACTGGGCGAGATGCAAAGCCTGGCCAACGGCGTGGGCGATCTGAAGCGGGTGCTGACCAACGTCAAGGAGCGCGGCACCTGGGGCGAGTACCAGCTGGGCGCGATTCTGGACGACATTCTTACGCCCGACCAGTTCGCGAAGAATGTCCGCCTCCGGGAAGGCGGCGAACAGGTCGAGTTTGCCGTGAAGTTGCCCGGCAAGGGCCAGTCGGGGGACGCGCCGGTCTGGATGCCGATCGACGCCAAGTTCCCCAAGGAAGACTATGAACGTCTGCTGGACGCCGCCGACCGCTCCGACGGCGAGCAGGTCAAGGCCGCCAGCAAGGCCCTGGGTGTCGCGATCCTGAAGTCCGCCAAGGACATTCACGACAAGTATGTGGCCCCGCCCGCCACCACCGACTTTGGAATCATGTTCCTGCCCACCGAAGGTTTGTATGCCGAAGTGTTGCGCCAGCCCGGTCTGCACGACGAACTCCAGCGCAAGTACCGCGTGCTGGTGGCGGGACCGACGACATTGTCCGCGATTTTGAGCAGCCTGCGCGTCGGCTTTCAAACGCTGGCTATCGAGCAGCGCGCGCATGAAGTCTGGCTGGTGCTGGGCGCGGTCAAGACGGAGTTCGGCAAGTTTGGCGCGGTCCTGGACAAGGTGAAGAAACAACTCAATACCGCGTCGAACACGCTGGAAGAAACTTCGGCCCGCTCCCGGGCCATGGAGCGCAGGCTCCGGGTGGTGGAGCAATTGCCGGCCGGCCAGTCGCAAACAATACTAAGCCTGTCGGAACCCGGCGCGGAAACTGATGCCGCGGGGGCCGGCGACGAAGAGAATAACCACGAACCGGACACCGGCCCGCTGCAGCATTCCGGTGGAGACCAAACATGACGCCACCCAGCTATGCCGAATTATGGAAAGCCATGACGCCGGAGGAACGGCGCGAAGCCTGCGGGGACATCTTGACGGCGTCCGACGAAACATCGCAGCACGAACGCCCGGACATGCTTGCCGCATTGTGCAAGGCCCTGCACTTTCGTGAGAAGTTTTTGAAGTCTCAGACGGCGGACAAAGTGGCCGGATGGCTGTTGTTGCGTGCCGGTCAGCCCGAACTCCGCAAGTTTCAAGGCGATCTGCTGCGCGCCTGGTTGCTGGCCAGGCATGGCGCTGCAATTGAACACTTCCTGGAAGCGCAGGGCATTGCGCACGATGGCGCCTTCCTGAAAGACGCCCCCCCGCCACCTGAGGAGGTGGCCCTGCGGAAAGGCATCCGCGTGCTTTACGAACATTGTACAATGCATGCGGCGTGTCTTTATCTTGGATTCACGCTTGCCTCTGACGACGGCGGGTTCTGGGCCGCGCTGCCCGCCGCCATGAGCGCGGAATCGCTGGACCTGGCAGCCGGACTTGTCCCGAACACCGAACACTGAACACCTGCGTCGCCACCATGCAAGAACTTTCTAAAACCATGCGCTTGGAAATCCCGCCGGAGGCGCTGGAAGGAGTTTTACCTCAGCATAACTCCGGAGGCGCCGCCAAATCCATCCGCGTTCGCTCTTCAAAAGATGTGCCATCCGGACTGGGTGGCCGGGAATTTCAGCAACTTCTACAGAATGTCTATGACGCTGCTTTGATCACAGATCTGCACGGGCAGATCGAAGACGCCAATATCCGTGCGGCGCAATTTCTGCACCTGACCGTCGAGGAACTGCGGGGGCTCAGCATCCTGGACGTGATTTCCGGAGCCAACGAAGCACTGATGCCCAAGATACGCGAAAACCTGTCCCAATCGCGCTTCATCCTGTTGCAAGCCTACTGCGTCCGCGCCGACGCTTCGCTCTTCCCCTCGGAAATCGCCATCAACCGTCTGACGCTTTCCGGCCAGGAACACCTGTGCTTTTTCATACGCGACATCACCTGGCGCAAGGAGGCCGAGGATCAATTGCGCGTCGAACATGTGGCCATGCAAAACGCCGGCAGCGGACTGGCGATCGCCGATGTCGAAGGCCGTCTGCTCTACGTCAACCCCGCGGTCGTGCGCCTGTTCGGCGCCGAGAGCGCCGACATTTTCACCAACCAGATCATTACCTCGATCTTCGATCCCGCCGACGAAATTCAGGCCGCTGTGACCGCCGTGCTGACGCAGGGCTGCTGGGCGGGGGAATTGGCCCTCGTCCGAGGCAACGGCGACTCGGTTTATATTCAGGCGGCCGCCACGGTCGTGCGCGACACGGAAGAAGCGATCACGGGCATGGTCTTTTCGTTTACCGATGTCACGGCCCGGCGGCTTGCCGAGCAGCAGTTGGAGCACTACGTCGGCGAACTGCGCGGACGCAACTCGCAGATGGAAGCTGATCTCACCATGGCCCGCGAGGTGCAGATGGGCCTGTTGCCGACCCACCTGCCATGTCTGCCGGCGACAGCCGCTCCGGAACAGGCCGCCCTGCGCTGCGCCCGTTTCTACCGTCCCAGCGCCACCGTGGGCGGTGACTTTTTTCACGTTCAGCCCTTGGGCGAACGCGCGGTCGGCGTGTTCGTGTGCGACGTGATGGGGCACGGCATGCGCGCCGCGCTTGTCACGGCCATCGTGCGCGGGCTGTTGGAGGAAAACCGCGCCATGACCCAGGACCCCGGCGCGCTGCTCACCCGCCTGAACCAGGCGCTGGTCGCCATTTTGCGTCCTTCGGGCGAATATCTCTTCGTTTCGGCCGTCTATGCCATCGTGGACCTTGAGCGGGCCACCCTGCGCATGGCGCTGGCCGGGCATCCCGCCCCGCTGCGCTTGAATGCAGCGCTGCTCGCGCCTGAAGCGCTCTTCGATCGCGCCGCGCGCGGTCCGGCGCTGGGCGTGCGTGAAAAACACCTCTTTGCCGCCACCACGCATTCCATCCAGACCGGCGACCGGCTGTTGTTCTATACCGATGGACTGGTCGAGTCGGAAAATTACGCGCGCGAAGAATGGGGCGTGGAACGCCTGCGCGCCAGCCTGCAATCGCACGTCGCATTACCCCTGGATGCCTGGATCGCCGCAGTCGTCGCCGATTCCGCCAGCTTTGGTGAAGATCGTCCATTCGAGGACGATGTCTGCGCGGTCGGCCTGGAAATCGTGCGCTTGTCGTAACCGTTACTGGCGCTCTTCCGCCTTGACCGCGTTCCATTCGGCGTCCATCTCGGCGAGGGTGCAGTCTTCCATGCGCCTAGAGCGGGCTTGCAGGCGGTGTTCCACGGCGTGGAAGCGCCGCACAAATTTGGCCACGGTGGCCGATAGTAATTCCTCGGCCTGCAGTTTCTGAAAGCGGCTCAGGTTGACCACGGAAAAGAGCAGGTCGCCGATTTCTTCGGCTACGTGTTCGCGATCTCCGGACTTCAGTGCGGCCTTGACCTCGGCCAGTTCCTCGTCGATCTTGGCCACCACATCATGCACGGCCGACCAGTCGAAACCCACCCGCGCCGCGCGGGTCTGCACCTGGTGCGCCTTCATCAGCGACGGCAGGTGGCGCGGCACGCCGTCCACGGCCGACTTGCGCTCGCCTTTTTTTTCCACGGCCTTGATCTTTTCCCAGTTGCGCAGCACGTCCGCGCTGTCGGCGACCGATTCGGCGGCGAAAACGTGCGGATGGCGCCGGATCAGTTTTTCGGCCAGGCGGCGCGCGACGTCGTCGAAATCGAACTGCCCCGCCTCCGTGCGCAATTGGGTCTGGAAAATCACCTGTAGCAGAATATCGCCCAGTTCCTCCTCATGGCGCGAGGGATCGCCCGACTCGATGGCATCGATCAACTCGTAGCATTCTTCGATCAGGAACGGCTTGAGGGTGTCGAGCGTCTGCTCGCGATCCCAGGGACAGCCCCCGGGCGCGCGCAGCCGGCGCATGATTTCGAGCAGTTCGTCAAGCGGTCGGGTGGGGGTGGTGTTCACGAATGCGCCTTGTCGTGCGAATCGCGCAGAAGGCGCGTCCGCACATGGAACAATGATCGGCGTCCTCCGGGGCGCAGGTGCGAGTTTGCAGGTAGCGTTCGCGGGCATGCCGTCCATCGATCGCCAGCGCGAACTGCCCCTCCCAGTCGAGCGCCACGCGCGCGCGGGAAATGGCGTCATCGCGCGAGCGCGCGCCGGGCAGGCCGCGCGCCACATCGCCCGCGTGCGCCGCGATGCGGTGCGCGATGACCCCCTGGTGGACCTCCGCCTCGTTCGGCAGGCCGAGGTGCTCGGCCGGGGTGACGTAGCAAAGCAACGACGCGCCGTAGCAGGCCGCGGCGGTGGCGCCGATGGCGGAGGTGATGTGATCGTAACCGGGGGCGATGTCCGTCACCACCGGACCGAGCACATAGAAAGGCGCGCCGTCGCAAACGGTTTGTTCGCGCTCCATCTGATCGCGTATCTGGTTGAAGGGGACGTGGCCGGGACCTTCGACCATCACCTGCACGCCCGCCTTGCGGCAGCGCCGCACGAGGTCGCCGAGCACCTCCAGTTCGCCGAATTGGGCGGCATCGCCGGCATCCGCCAGACATCCGGGGCGCAGGCCGTCGCCCAGCGAAACGGTCACATCGTGCTTGCGGCAAATCGCCAAAACCTCGTCCCAGCGCTCGAAGAGCGGATTTTCCTTCTGGTGGACGGACATCCACTCGGCCATGATCGCGCCGCCGCGGCTGACGATGCCCATGATGCGGCCCAGCGCGGCCGGCACATGCCGGCGCAGCAACCCGGCGTGCAGGGTCATAAAGTCGACACCTTGCTCCGCCTGCTCGCGAATCACAGTCATCAGAAGATCGGTGTCCAGCACTGGCAGGTCGTCCGACAGCCGTGAAACCGCCTCGTAGACCGGCACCGTTCCGAGCGGCACCGGGCTTGCCGAGAGTAGGGCCTGGCGAATCGCGCACAGGTCGGGGCCCACGCTGAGATCCATCACCACATCGGCTCCCGCGTCCAGCGCCACGCGCAATTTGCGCAGTTCGCCGCCGGCCTCGGATTGTTCGGGCGAACGGCCAAGGTTGGCATTCACCTTGGTGCAAAAACGCCGTCCGACGCCGACCGGCCGCACACCGGCATGGCCCGGATTGGCCAGCACGACCGCACGCCCCGCCGCCAGTTCCTCCCGCACCAGTTCGACCGGCACGCCTTCCGCCGCCGCCACCGCCGTCATTTCGCGCGTAACGCGCCCCGCGCCCGCCGCTTCCAGTTGCGTCACAAGCACACTCCGTTTCTCATGCGGCGTTGTGTTGCAAAGGAAAACTGTCGACCGTTAGTGTCGTGAGATCCAGAAGGCCTTGGGCGCGTTCAATGTCAATACCCACGGGTTTTCCGTTTGCGTCGAAATCCACGACGATGCCTGATGCAACTTCCCGGGCCTCCATCCCCGATCGTTCGACCAAGTGGATGTAGAGTGAATCCGTGTCTTTGTGGTAACTAAGTCTCATTGTTGCTCCTTGTAGTCTCTGTCGAAAAACGCGTTCAAAATGGTTTGCTGGTCTTCCAGCGTCACAACCCGCAGATACCTGTTTCCGAACTCAGGAATACGGCCCCAAAACCTGAAACGTCCATCAGGTTGTTGCTCAACGTGCCTGCCCGCCGAGACTACACATTCGCACCAATCCTTCCTAATGTAAGGTCGCTTGGCAAGCACATCGTTCTCGAAATACGTAGCGTATCTGAACATGGCATATTATATCACAATAGACAGATTGCGGTAAACACTCCCATCACTGGGCATTTGGTCAACTGCATCGGCCGCTTGCTCCTGTTCTCTCTGCTTTTCCCATTCCTTAAAGCCATGCATGAACATAACCAGTAGAAACGGGCCAACCATGTTCTTTTGCGGATCCATAATAAGGTCCGCACTGTGTTGGATGATCCAGCCATCGAGAAACCGTCCCGCGGTCACATAGTCTGGCAGCGTGAGCAGCAGCCGCTGGGTCAGGGTCTTGCGCCGCGCGTCATCCAACAGAAAACTTATGGACTTGGTTGCGACCTCGACGAACCGTTTATCGTTGTAGCTGACGGGAAAATAGCCAGCGTTATCGAAGGCGCGGTGAACGTCGGCGGAACTGAACCGCATCTCCGCAAACGGCTCTTCGCCGAACAACAGTTCGGATCGCCGGAAAAGTTCCGGCGTGTCCTTCAGTAGTTTACTGTATTCGTCGCGATGCGCCTCCAAGACTTGCAGGGCGTCATCTATCTGCTTCCTATGGGACTCGATCTCGATGTGTTGCTTCATCTCAGCGATAATCGGCTCGAATTCCTTGCGCATGCCGGGTGGAAGCCGTTTGGACATCTTATCCCAGTATGCGGACGACATCACGTCAGCCTTCGCCGGGTTCAATTCTTCCAAGTCAGGCATTGGCGCAGGAGGCGTCGGTTTCTGTACGGTGACGCAGCCTTCTTTTCCAAGGTGACAGTTCTTGAATTTCTTGCCGCTGCCGCAGGGGCATTTATCGTTGCGCCCGATTTTCATGGTGTTTCAATCCGTTTCTTCGCAAAGATCAGGGCTGCTATCCGCTGTGCAGGGATCGACTGCCGACGCCTGTGATGGGATTCAGCTGTTCCGCGTCCTTGTCCAACGTTACCGTCCTTCTCATGTATGCGTCATGATGCAAGTCCGGCTTGCTGTCAAGATGCTCCACCCACCCTCCCAGGGCAGACGCATCTAATTTCTCTTTTTTTCTGTCTTTTTCGGGGTCCGGAGCGGTTAATGCGGCAGGAGTGGACGAACGTTTGCAGTCTTGATGGATGACTTGACGCGTCGTTGGCGGGTTTGGCGGACGATGAGTTCG
>CAIYGI010000323.1 GCA_903925685.1 uncultured bacterium | reverse complement strand
TCTCAATCACGAGGCTTGCTGTTTTATCGTCTCGTAGAGCAAGCCGTGCAGACCGCCCCATTGCCCTACCGACAGATCGTCGAAAGAAAACACAACCTGTAGGGGGCGTTTGCGTTACATGGATACCCCCTTTTAAACAATAGACCAAACAGTATTTAACTTGTACAAAACCGTATGTCTGATACATTGGCAGCATGTTGATTTGCAGGGAACAGGATCTGGTGGCCCGTCTGCTGCGACCGGAGGTGCGGTTGTCGGTCGCCACCGTAGGGCGGGTTTTAGTCGGCGCAACGTGGAAGGTTGGGCCGCGGACGCTTCCGCATCACATGATGTACTATATCGCTGGCCCGGGCGCGGTCCGGCTGCGCAGCGGCCCGCGGGAGATTCTGCTATCGCCTGAGACCTTTTTATGGATACAGCCCAATGTGCCGCAGTACTTTGAACTGGCGGACACCGACCATCCGGCGGAGATTGTCTTCTTCCGGTTCATCCTGAACGCGAGCGGCCGACCGTTGCGGCTGCGGGCACCGTGGCTGCTATGTCCGTTGGCGCAGGATCTTGGGCGGTGGCTGGAGGAGTTGCTGCCGACGCATCTGCCGTCCGGCAAGATGGGCGCGTTGACGCTCCGGTGCCTGCTGGGCGCGCTGATCGGCCGTGCGACAGAGCATGCGCGTGGCGCAGCGGTTGCTCCGGGCGGTTTTTTTCGGCAGCGCAAGGAGGCGGTGCTGGCCTACCTGCACACCAACCTTTCCGGGCGTTTCAATCTGCGCATGGCAGCGCAGCAGGTGGAACTCAACCCCGACTACTTCAGCCGCCAGTTTCGCAAGACCTTTGGCGTTCCGCCGCAGGTGTGGATGACCCGCGCACGAATCCAGCACGCAGCCACGCAACTGCTGGAGACAGACATGCGGGTCAAGCAGATTGCGTCGGAACTTGGCTACGAAGACCTTTATTTCTTCAGCCGTCAGTTCAAACGCGTCATGGGGCGGAGCCCGCGCAAATACCGGGAGACGGTGCAGTGAGTGTGATTCAAGTTGCCTGAAACTTACGTTGTACGAAGGCCGCAAAGCGCACATAATCGCGCTGTGGGCCATAACGCCCGCGGGCTGGCGCAGGTTGCGCGGGCTCGGTGTTTCCGAATGATCATGGAGGACGTGAAATGGCAAATGTAACTTTCAAAGGGGCGGCGGTTAAAATGGCCGGCAATCTGCCGGCGCAGGGCGCCAAGGCGCCGGAATTTTCGCTGACGAGCGCGGCGCTGGAGGATGTTGGGTTGAAGAACTTTGCGGGCAAGCGGAAAATCCTGAACATCGTGCCAAGCCTGGACACGACCGTGTGCGCGATTTCGGCGCGCAAGTTCGATGCCGAGGTGGCCAAAATGAAGGACGTGGTGCTGCTGACGATTTCAGCCGACCTGCCTTTCGCCTCCAAACGCTTCTGCGATGCCGAAAAGCTGGCGCAGGTCGTGCCGCTTTCCACCTTCCGCTCGCCATCGTTCGGAAAGGACTACGGCGTGCGGATCGCGGACGGCCCGCTGGCCGGACTGATGGCCCGCTCCGTGCTGGTGCTGGATGCCTCCGACAAGGTGCTCCACGCCGAACTGGTGCCGGAAATCACCCAGGAACCAGACTACGCGGCGGCCTTGAAAGCGCTGGCCTGAAGGGGTATTACAGCCGGCTCGATCACCGCACGGGCTCGATCAAGGCGGCGAGTTTAGTCACCCATCCGGTGGTGCTGCGCTCCGCCGTGATCAGGGGCGCCTGATTGGCGATAGCAATGGCGATGAAGACGGCATCGTAGGCGGTGGCGCCGTATTCCAGGGCCGTGCTCAACACGGCACGCCGTTCCGGCTCCGCCACCTCCAGCGGCGCGTCGAGATGCAGATCGAAGATGTCCGCGGCGAGGTCCTGACCAAGCTCGCCCCGCGCAACAAGCGTGCGCAGTACATTCGCGAATTCCCAATAGTGAAAGTCCGGCACAAGCAGCCGAACCTTGCCGCCAAGCATGCGATCCTGCCAAACTCGCGCCGCCGGGGAGAAGCGCTCCTGCAAATACCACGCCACGGTAACGCTCGTATCGATGACGTAGGTGTTCATCGCGTGTCGCGATCCCGCCGCACGAGATCGCGCGAACCGCAATGCCCATTCAACCGCCCCGTTAGAGCACGCACCTTTTGCAGGCGTTCCCGATAGGTCATCCGCCGCCGTTCCTCGCGTTTGGTGGCCACATACAAAGACAGAGCTTCCTGAACCAATCCCTTCTTGCTCCGGATCGAGGTGTATCTAGCCGCCTCGGCCAGCAGGTCGTCATCCAGCACTATATTGGTTCTCATGCACATAATATACACACGGTGTATTAGTTGTGTCAACGGCTGAATTTTCAGGGCATGGTCGATTACGCCAAAGCCCGCTAGTTTGTCTGTTTGAGCGACCGGTAGTCCGTCTTGCCGGTGCCCAGCAGCGGGATCTTGTCGAGTTTGACGACGGCGCGAATATTGTGGAGCGCCGACAGGCCGGCGGCGCGAATCGAGCGGTTGACCTCCTCGCGGTCGAGATCGCGCACCGTGTAGAGCACCAGTTCCGGGTTGAGTTCCACCGCCGTCGCATCCACGGCCAGCACGGGCTCGTCGTCGGAGGGTCGCGCGTATTTGCGGTTGAGCACTTCCTCGATCGCAGGCAGCGAGATCATTTCGCCGCCCAGCTTCACAAAACGTTTCAGACGGCCGGCAAAGGTCAGCACGCCGCCCGGCGCCTCGCTCACCAGGTCGCCGGTGCGGTACCAGGCGCGGCCTTCGAATTCCACAAACGGCGAGGCTCCGTCGTAGTTAAGATAGCCGCTAAAGATGCTCGGACCGCGCACCAGCAGCATTCCCTTGAGTCCCTGCCGCACGCGGCCCGCTCCTTCAACGTCCACCACCGCATACTCGATGGAGGGCAGGACTTTCCCGATGGTTCCGAATTGCGGCGACTGTTCGTCGTTCAGCGAGACCACCGGCGAGCATTCGGTGATGCCGTAGCCCTCAACCAGATGCGCCCGCGGCCACAGACGTTTGACAATGTCGTAGAGAGGCTCCGGGCACTTTTCCGCCCCCGAAATCACCCGCCGCAGGCTGTCGAGTTCGCCCGCGCGCACCTTGCGCACGATGCCGTTGAGGAAGGTCGGCGTGCCGGCCAGCAGCGTGACTTTGTAAGCCGCGATCAGGCGCGCCAGCACGGCTCCCTCCGTGGGATTGGCGTGATAGACCACCGGCACCGCCGCCACCAGCGGCAGCACGGTGGTGATGGCCAGTCCGAAGGAGTGAAAAGGCGGCAGCATTCCGAGCAGCCGGTCGTCATGGTGGAACACGAAGACGCGGCAGAGGTCGCGCAGGTTGGCCAGCAGGTTGGCGTGCGTGAGCGGAACGGCCTTGGGCAGATTCTCCGAGCCGCTGGTGAAAAGCACGACCGCCGTCTCGTGCCGGCGCGCCGGCTTCAAGGCCGACGCCCAGCCGATCCGACTGAGCGCAAAGGCCGCCAGTTTGCGCCCCCACCCGATCCGCTTCGCAACCTGCTCCAGCAGTACGAAGCGTTCGTTGAGCGCATCCAGGCCGGCATTCTGCGATTCCAGTTTTCGCAGCAGGGCGCCGGCGGTCAGCACATGCTTGACGCCCAGCAATTCGAGCGAGTGCGCGATGTTGCGGACGCCGGCGGTCCAGTTGACCATCACCGGGATCTTGCCGGCGGCCAGCACGGCGAAATAGAGCATGCCGGCGGCGGGCGAGGCCGGCAGCATGATGCCGATATAGTCGCCTTCCAGGGCCGCGATCGCCGGTTTGAAGACCAGGATGGCCGTCAGCACGTCGCGGTAGGTCCTGACGCCGCCGGCCTGATCCGCCAGCACGACGCGCGAGGGACAGGCCCGGATCTGCCCGGCCAGGATTTCCAGCAACGATCCGCCTGCGGGAATGGCGACCCTGCCGGAGGGTCCGTGCGACTTAAACCAGGCCGGCGGCACCGCTTTCAGTTCCACGGAGGCGGAGGCCGCGAATTCGCCGCGGGCGGCCAGTAATATATCCGAGACGCGTTCCAGTCCTGTGCCGTCGCCGGCCTGAAATCCGAACTCATGCTCCACCCACACCGCCAGTTCGACCAGCGCCAGGCTGTCCAGGCCCAGATCGCGGGCCAGGTGGTCCTGCGGACCGATCTGCTGGATGCCGCTGATCTCCTGCAGGCGCCGCATGACCAGATCGCGCGTGGCGACGGGGATATCCTCCAGCGCCCCGGGAAGGTCGCGCTCGCCTTCCGGCTCAGGCAAGACGCGCCGTCCGCCACGTTCCCACTGCGTGTATGGCACATAGGCGTTGGGCGGCGCCGCGCGATTGTAAAATTCCTCCAGATAGCGGTTGAGCGTGGCGCGATCGGCCTGCCGTGGAAGATCCGCCGGTTCGACAAGTTCCAGCTTCACCGTACGGCGCGGCCCGAAGAAGATGCCGTTCGCCAACACGGCCCCCAGCAGACGCGCGAGCAGCGGCCGCAGTTTGGGCGCGCGCCCGGATGCGAAGCCGAACGCGCTGCCCCACAAACCGGTGGTGCGGATCAGTACGACGCGCGCCTGCGGCGCCTGGCGCAGGATCGTCTCCACCGCGCTGTTGCCCGCCAGGTCCGTGACGCTGCGCCGCATGATGCGGCCGGAAGGATAAAGCAGGATGTTCCCGCCCTGCTTGAGCGTCGCGATGCAATTCGCGATCGCCCACTCGACTTCGGCATGGCTGCTCTGTCCGTACACGATCGGGTCCGGCATCGGAAAGGCGCCGATCAGTTTCGTCACCCAGCGCACCACGGGACGGTCGATCTGATCCTTGTCGGAGAGCGGCCGCGGCTGAAAGCGGCGGTACAACTCCGACATCAGGATCACGGGATCGACCAGGGCGGGATGATTGGGCAGAAACAGAATGCCGCCGGCGCCGCGCGCCGCCACCGCGTCCAGCCCCTCCACCCGGATGCGATAGCGCAACCGCAACAACCCGCGCGTCAGCCGGAGCAACAACGCGGCGATCATGGGACGGGCTCCAGCGGGCGGCAGACACGGGCCAACCCCAGCGCCGCCAGCAGCGTGATCACGGCCAGCACCCCGAACGAATCGGTCGGGCGCAGCCAGGCATTCAAGGCGTTGGCGACAAAGGACGACAGCAGCAAACCAGCGAAGACCACGAAGTTGACGGCCGACAAGACCGCGCCCTTGCGCGCCGCGGGCGGCCGGATTTGCAGGAAGCTCTCGACCGGTATCAGGATCGCGCCGCCCGCCAGACCCGCCGTAAAAGTCAACGCGAATAGCGCGGGAACCTGCGCCGACAATCTCAGCAGCGGCACGGCGGCGAGTCCCGCCATGACCATTCCCATCGCCGCCGACGCCGGCGCCAGCACGCGCTGCCAGTGCGGCCGGCTTGCGAATTTCGCGACCGCCAGCCCGCCTACGCCGATGCCGATCAACTGGCTGACGATCAGCCCGCTGGTGAGGGTCTTGCTCAACCCAAATTGCTGGATGCCCATCGGGTTGATCACCAGAACCATCACCGAGCCCACGAACCAGACGAAGATATCGACGGCGATCGTCACCTTCAGCAGTCGGTCAGCGCAGGCCTCGCGCAGTTCGCGCAGGGTGTGCACCGGTCCGTACCAGGGAAAGCGCGCCGACGGATTGGCCGCCGGATGATGCGGCACGCCCAGACTGACCAGAAAACCCGCGGCCGCGACCGCCACCACGGCGGCGCCCACCGTCAAGCGCGACAGCTCGATTCCGCGCCACTGGCCCGGCACATCCAGCGCCACGCCCGCCAGCGCGATACCGCTCAGGATGCCCACCGTCACCAGCATGCGCAGTATGCCGTTCAGCCGCGGAATGTACCAATCCGGGTAAAGCTCCGGCAGGCTGCCGTTCAAGGCCGGGCTGAAAAAGGTCGCCTGCAAGCCCATGATCGCCAGCATCGTGAAAATCAGCGACCAGTGGCCGAGGCAAATCCCGGCGGCGCCCGCCAGCATGGCCAGCAATTCGCAGGCCTTGGCGCCGATCACCACCTTGCTCTTGGGAAAGCGGTCGGCCATCCAGCCGGCCGGCGCGGAAAAGATCAGGAATGGCAGCGTAAACACGGCCAGCGCGAACCCCTGCATGGAGTTGCGGCCCGCCGCCACGGCCAGCACCAGCGCCGCCTGTTTGAAGAAATTGTCGTTGAACACCCCAAGAGTATAGGCGCCCGCCATGCAGGCGAATTTTCCGCGCCCGCGACGTATCGCTTCGTCATCGTCATGAGGAGTTCTATCGGCACTTACCATGGCTGGAGTATGCGGGAGGAAGAGCGTGGAGGCAAGCGGTGTGCCGGACCGTTCGGGAACGCAGACACTTGTCCAGAAAGCACCCGTTCCCTCCGGTTATTTCAGCAGCAGCGAATGTCGCGGCCGCGCTTCAGAGAAAATAAAATCACACCGCCACCTTGACCACCACCTTGCGCACCGGCGCCGGAGCGGCGGCGGCAAGGCATGGCATGTGCCCATCTCCCGGAAAAAAGATCGCAAATGTCCCGGCGCGAACCGTGACAAAGTCCCCCGCGCCGGAAAACAGCTCGCAATCTTTTTCCGACGAATAGGGCTGAGTCACAGTGAGATTGCCAATCGGAGCATAGCCCATGGATTCAATGCCTGCCGCCACATACTGGACATCGATATAACGGCGGTGCGCTTCCCAGAGACCTGTTTCACGGGGCTTGGTTCGATAGTGCTGCACCAACGCATAGACGTTGCCGCCATCGATATCGTAGCGGCCAGGCGCCAGCGGCTCAAAGTCCGTCTTCGCAAGATACTCAAGCGCCATCTGAATCCGCGCGCCAGTTCCTTTGTAAAGCGCGGCATTTTTAATGCTGTCGATAATCATAACTGTTTTGCCTTGTTTCCTTTTTTGCGTGTCATGTTTGGACGTCACTCAAAAAGACATTATAGATTATCCGCGCCGCGTTGCAACATTACGGCCCACCGAATTCGCGATTGACAAATCCGCCGGTCGGGTTGTATCGTATGTCTCTTTTTTCCCGCCTTCGCGCGAATCAAATCGGGTGGGCTGGAATGGCGAAAAACAGATGAATCTGGACATCAATGATGCGGTGGCGCTGCTGGCTGTGTCGGACGACACCATCTACCGGTGGATACGCGACCAGGGTCTGCCCTGTCATCGCGTCGACGGGCAGTATCGTTTCAACCGCGAGCAACTGCTGGAGTGGGCCACCGCGCAGGGCGTCAAAGTCTCGCCCGCCATGTTCGCCGCGCCGGATGCCTCCGGCGCGATGCCTGCAACCTTTTTCGCCGCGCTGGCGGCGGGCGGCATCCACTACGGCGTGCCTGGCGCGAACAAGCATGCCGCATTGGCCGAGGCCATCGGCAAAATGCCGCTGCCGGAGGAGATGGACCGCGATCTGCTGCTGGAGGTGATGCTGGCGCGGGAATCGCTGGGTTCCACCGGCATCGGCGACGGCATCGCCATCCCCCATGTGCGCAACCCGATCGTGATGCGTATCGCGCAGCCGCTGGTGACGCTCTGTTTTCTGGCCACGCCCGTTGAGTTCGACGCCGTGGACGGCAAACCGGTCCACACCCTTTTCACGATCGTGAGTCCCACGGTCAAAGTTCATCTGCACCTGCTGTCGCGGCTGGCCTTCACCCTGCGCCAACCGGAGTTCGCGAACTTGATTGCGCGGCAGGGGCCCGGCGGGGAGATTCTGGCCTGCGCCGCCGCCATCGAAGGCAAGGTGGCGGATACCGGCACAGGTGGAAGGTGGAAGGTGGAAGGTTGACGCCGATTCTAACGGCTTTGGCCATCTGGCTTGCGACGGGCGTGCTTTGTCTGGCCTTCGCCAAACGTCCGCGTCTGGTCCAGGTGATCGGCCCCGCGGGCGCCGTGCTGGGCAGTCTGCCCGCGCTTTTCGCCGCCAGCCGCGCGCTTCTCTGCGGATCGGTCTGGACACTGCATCTGCCGTGGCCGCTGCCCGGCGCCAACTTCGTCATCGGCATGGATGCCATCTCGGCCTTTTTCACGCTGCCGATCGTTTTGATCTGCGCCCTGGCCGCCATCTACGGACGCGAGTACCTGCGCCCTTACGAAGGCCGCAAGGCGCTGGGAACATCGTGGTGCATGTTCAATCTGCTGGCCGCCAGCATGCTGCTGGTGGTGCTGGCGCGCAACGGCGTGCTCTTCCTGCTGGCGTGGGAGGCGATGTCGCTCTCGTCGTTCTTCCTGGTGATGTTCGAGGGCGAGAAAACCGAGGTTCGCCGCGCCGGCTGGACCTATCTGGTGGCCACGCACATCGGCACCGCCTTCCTGCTGGTGATGTTCGTCCTGCTGGGCCAGCCCACGGGATCGCTGGACTTCGACGGCTTCGGCCGGATTGCCGGCACGCCGGCGCTGGCCAGCCTGGCTTTCGTGCTGGCGGTGGTCGGGTTCGGAACCAAGGCCGGCTTCATGCCGTTGCATGTCTGGCTGCCCGAGGCGCATCCGGCGGCGCCGTCGCATGTCTCGGCCGTGATGAGCGGCGTCATGATCAAGACCGGCATCTACGGCCTGCTGCGCACGCTGCTCTGGCTCGGTCCGCCGCCGCTCTGGTGGGGCTATCTGCTGGTAGCCATCGGGGTCGTTTCCGGCGTGCTGGGCGTATTGTTCGCGCTCGCCCAGCACGACCTGAAACGACTGCTGGCCTACCACAGCGTGGAGAACATCGGCATCATCGTGCTCGGACTGGGAATTGGACTGATCGGACTTGGCAGCCACCATCCGCTGGTGGCGGCGCTCGGTTTTGCGGGCGGACTGCTGCACGTGGTCAACCACGCGATCTTCAAAAGTCTGCTCTTCATGGGGGCCGGATCGGTGCTGCACGCCACCGGCAGCCGCGAGCTTGACCAGCTCGGCGGCCTGTTGAAATCCATGCCGTCCACCGGCGCGACCTTTCTGGCGGGCGCCGCCGCGATCAGCGGTCTGCCGCCGCTCAACGGCTTTGTCAGCGAGTTTCTGATTTACTTCGCGGCCTTCGGACTGCTCGGCGCCTCCGGCATTCCGGTCGTGCTGGCGGCGCTGGCGGCCATCGTCAGTCTGGCGCTGATCGGCGGACTCGCAGCGGCCTGCTTCACCAAGGCCTTCGGAACGATCTTTTTGGGCGAAGCGCGTTCCAGCCAGGCGGAACATGCCCACGAGGCGGGGCCCTGCATGCGCGCACCGCCGATCCTGCTGGCAGCGCTGTGCCTGACGATTGGCGTGACGGCGCCGTTCGTGATCGGCGTGCTCAAGCCAGTGGTCAATCAACTGGCGGGCACGACCGACCTGGGCGATTGGACGGGCGCCGCCGCCCTCCCTTTGGCGGTCGTCGCGTGCGTCGGCGTGGGGCTGCTGGCGCTCTTCTGCATTCTGGCCGCCGTCCGCGCCATGCTGCCTGCCAGGCGGATGACGAACGAGGCCGTCACATGGGATTGCGGCTATATCGCGCCGACGCCGCGCATGCAATACACGGCCTCGTCGTTCGCCGATCCGCTGACCCGTTTCTTCGGAGCGGTGCTGGGCACGCACCGCAAATTCTCGGGGCCGCGCGGATTTTTCCCGGATAGCGCCTCGTATTCGACCGAAACCCCGGACATGAGCCGAGAACGTTTATATAAGCCCGTATTCATCGCGGTCGAACGGGCCATGTCGAAATTCCGATGGATCCAGCACGGGCGGCTGAACCTGTATATTCTCTACATCGTGCTGACGTTGCTGGCGCTGCTGACCTGGAAGCTGGGTAAGTCATGAGCATCTGGAACTTCAGTTATGCGGTACTCGGACTGCTGCTGGCGCCCCTGCTGCCGGGCATCACCAACCGAACCAAGGCGGTTTTCGCCGGACGCCATGGCCAGCCATTGCTGCAGACCTACTACGACCTCGCCAAGCTTCTGCGCAAGGGCGCCGTTTACAGCCGGACCACGAGCTGGGTTTTTCGCCTGGCGCCGCCCGGCGGGCTGGCCTGCCTTGTCGTCGCGCTATTTCTCGTGCCAGCGGGGGATTTTGCCGCGCCGCTGGCTTTTCCCGGCGATCTGATCCTGCTGGCCTATCTGTTGGGGCTGATGCGCTTCATGACCGTTTGCGCCGCGCTCGACACGGGCTCTAGTTTCGAAGGCATGGGCGCCAGCCGCGAAGTCCAGTTTTCCGCGCTGACCGAGCCCGCGCTGATTCTGGGACTGGCCGCGCTGGCCTACGCGACGGGATCGTTCTCGCTGTCGGGCATTTTCGGCGGCGTCACCCGCCCCGACTGGCTGCAGGTCGGTCCCGCGCTGGTGCTGGTAGCGGCGGCCCTGCTGATCGTGTTTCTCGCCGAAAACTCCCGCATCCCGGTTGACGATCCCAACACGCACCTGGAACTGACCATGATCCACGAGGTGATGATCCTCGACTACAGCGGGCCCGATCTGGCTTTCATCCTATACGGCGCATCCTTGAAACTCTGGCTGCTGGGCGCGCTGCTGGTGAACATCTTCCTGCCGCTGACCGGGCGCTCCGGACCGCTCCAGATTGCCTGCCTGGTGGCCGGCATGTTTGTGGTCGCGGTGGTGACCGGCGTGATCGAATCGGTGATGGCGCGCCTGAGCCTGCTCAAGGTGCCGCAGCTGCTGGTCGGCGCGGCGGCTTTGTCGGTTCTGGGCTTCGTCTTGATGCTGAGGTACGCGCTATGAACGCCTGGACCGACATCATGCTGGTCGTCCTGATCCTGACAACCTTCTGGCTGCTCGGATCGAGCCGGCTGGCCTCCTGCATCCGGATCTGCGCCATCCAGGGCGTGGCCACCGGGTTGCTCGGCGTTGTCGGCGGCGGCATCACCATCCGCGTGGCCGCCATCAGCCTGGCCGTGATCGTGCTCAAGGGCCTGGCCTTCCCCTGGCTGCTCTCGCGGGCGCTGCGCGAATCCAACACCAGCCACGAGGTGCAGCCCTTTGTGGGCTATGTCGCCTCGCTGCTGGTCGGGGTTGTAATCCTGGGGCTTTCCTTCTGGGCCGATTCCTGCCTGCCGTCGCTGTCGCATGTCGCCTCGCGCCTGGTGGTGCCGGTGGCTTTCGCGCTGCTGATCGCCGGACTTTTCCTGATCGTCGCCCGCAAAACCGCCGTCAACCAGGTGCTCGGCTATCTGGTGATGGAGAACGGCATCTACACCTTCGGCTTCGGCGTGGTCCGTGAAATTCCAGCCCTGGTGGAACTGGGCGTGCTGATGGATGTGTTCGTGGCCGTGTTCGTGATGGGCATCGCGATCTACCGGATCAACCGGACGTTCGACCATATCGACTCCGACCAATTGACGCTCTTGAAGGGATAAGGCGATGATTAGCGCGGGATGGATTCTTCCGGCCCTGGTGGCCGCGCCGGCGATTCTGGCCGGGCTGAGCCTGCTGGCGCGCTCGCCGCGCGCGGCCCTGCGGGTTGGCGCCGCGGCCACGGCGGCGCTGGCGCTGGCGGCGGGCTGCGCCGTGGCGCAGGTTTTCCTGCACGGCCCGCTACAGTGCGCCGGCGGATGGTTCTATCTGGACGCGCTGTCGGCCTACCACCTGGCCATCCTGATGCTGGTCTTCGTGCTCTGTTCCTGCTTCGCGATCGTCTATTTTCGCGAGGAAATCGCCGCCGGCCACTTCACGCGCAAGCTGGCCCGCCGCTACCAGTCGCTCTGGTTCGGTTCGCTCGCGGCCATGAACCTGGTGCTGGTCAGCAACAACCTGGGCGTGATGTGGGTCGGCGTCGAGGCCACGACGCTGCTGAGCGCCTTTCTGATTTGCATCCACGCCTCGCCGCAGGCGCTGGAGGCGATGTGGAAGTATCTGCTGATGTGCTCGGTGGGCGTGGCCCTGGCCTTTGCCGGGATATTGCTGCTGGCCGCCACCGCCTCCACTTCACTGTCGGGACATGACGCGCTGCTCTGGACACGCCTGATGAACCCGGCGGTGACGCTCAATCCCATGCTGGTCAAGGTGGCCTTCATCTTCCTGGTGGTGGGTTTCGGCACCAAGGCCGGTCTGGCGCCGATGCACAGCTGGCTGCCGGACGCCCATAGCCAGTCGCCGTCGCCCGTCTCCGCCATGTTCTCGGGAATCCTGCTGACCACCGCCATGTACGGCATCCTGCGCTACATCCCGCTGGTCGAACGCGCCACCGGCAACACCGGCTGGGGCCGGGAAGTCCTGGTGGCGCTTGGTCTGCTATCGGTACTGGTGGGGGCCGCGTTCGTGATCGGCCAGCAGGACGTCAAGCGTTTGCTGGCTTATTCCAGCGTGGAAAACATGGGCATCATCACGCTCGGCATCGGGCTCGGGGGCGTGGGCGTGTATGCGGCGCTGCTGCATACGCTCAACAATTCGCTGTGCAAGAGCGTGTCGTTTTGCTGCGCCGGACGGATCGGCCAGATCTACGGCAGCCTGGACATGCGCCGCATCAAGGGCATGCTGAAGGTTTCGCCGCTTTGGGGCGGCGGACTGCTGGCTGGCCTGATGGCGTTGATCGGGGTGGCGCCCTTCGCCTTGTTCATCAGCGAATTCCTGACCGTGCGCGCGGCCTGGAACCAGGCCGCCTACTGGCCCATGGGGTTGCTGCTGTTTGGACTCGGCTTGGTCTTCATCGGCGTCCTGCGCAAGGCCATCCCAATGGCGTGGGAACCACCTGAATCCGCGCCGAAGCCTTTGCGGACCTATCGCGCCGAGGCGTTGCTGGTCTGGACGCCGCTGGCGCTGTTGCTGCTGCTGGGTCTATGGATTCCCCGTCCGCTCGGCGCGATGATCGCGCAGGCGGCCGCCGTGCTGGGAGTGACGCCATGACCGAATTCGCCCGGTTGCCCAATGGAGGCGTGCTGCCGCTGGCGCAGTTGCCGCGGCTGGGCGCAGACCGCTTCCGCGCCGCCGTGCTGGAAGCGGTCAGTAAAAGCGGCGCCCGGCTCTCGGCTTTGTTCGCCTGCCCCGACGCCGCGCAGGCGCATCTGCTGATCGCCGTGCTGGCGCTGGATGACCAGGGCATGCTCGCCGTGACAAGCTGCGCGGTGGAGCATGAATATGCCGCGCTCACGCCCGACTGTCCGCAGGCGCAGGGCTTCGAGCGCGAAATCGCCGAACTGTGGGGTATTCGTCCGCTGGGCCATCCCTGGCTGAAACCGCTGCGTTTCCAACCCCCGCGCGGCGTTCCTGCCGCCGCTGCACGCCCCGCCATCGGACTGGCGCCTTTTTTCACCATTACCGGCGAAGAAATCCACGAGGTGGCTGTCGGCCCGGTCCATGCCGGCGTGATCGAACCGGGACACTTCCGCTTCCAGTGCCATGGCGAAACGGTCTACCATCTCGAGAACTCGCTCGGCTACCAGCATCGCGGCGTCGAACGGGCACTGGTCGGCGGTCCCGATGCGCGCACGATTCATTACATGGAGACGCTCGCCGGCGACACCACCATCGGCCACGCCACGTCCTACAGCCGCATCTGCGAGGCGCTCGGCCGCAACCGCGTGCCGGCCCGGGGCCAGGCGCTGCGCGGCGTGGCGCAGGAACTCGAGCGCCTCGCCAACCACATCGGCGATCTGGGCGCGCTGGCGGGCGACGTCGGCTTTCTGCCGACGATGTCGTACTGCGGCCGCATCCGCGGCGATGTGCTCAACCTGACCGCCATCCTCTGCGGCAACCGCTTCGGGCGCGGGCTGGTGCGGCCGGGCGGCTGCGGTTGCGACATCAAGGCGGCGGATGTCGAGCGGTTGTTGGATCGTCTGGAACAGGTCCGGCGCGACACGGCGTCGGCCGTACAACTGCTTTTCGAATCGCCGACCGCGCGGGCGCGCTTCGACGACACGGGCACGCTGAGCGCGGAAACCTGCCGCGAACTGGGGCTGGTGGGCGTCGCCGCGCGCGCCTGCGGGCTGGCGCGCGATGTACGGCGCGACTTCCCCTACGGCATCTTTCAGTTCGCGCAACTGCCGGTCTGCACCTGGGAAAGCGGCGACGTTTTCGCGCGCGCCTATGTGCGCTGGATGGAGATACAGCAGTCGCTGATATTTGTGCGCGAACAACTGGCGGCGTTGCCGGAAGGCGATGTCCGCCGCGCGCCGGCGGCCGGCACGCTCGCGCCCGAACGCTTGGCGGCAGCCTTGACCGAAGGCTGGCGCGGCGAAATTTGCCATGTCGCCATCACCGACGCGTCCGGGCGCTTCGCCTGCTACAAGCTGGTGGATCCATCCTTCCACAACTGGTTTGGGCTGGCCTTCGCGATGCGCGGCCAGCAGATATCCGACTTCCCGATCTGCAACAAGAGTTTCAACCTGTCCTATTGCGGGCACGATTTGTGAGGCTGGAAACATCATGTGGAGCATAATCAAAGCGCGCTGGCGTCAGGGCTACCGCACCGCCCCCTATCCGGCCAGGCCGCCGGCGCTGCCCGACCGTTTTCGCGGCCGTCCGGAATTGACCGCCGGCGCGCCCGCCGCCGCCTTCGTCCCCGCCGCCGCCGCCTGCCCGACGGGCGCCTTCACCGCCTCCGCCGGCGCGCCGCCCGCGCTCGATCTCGGCCTCTGCCTGTTCTGCGGCGCCTGCGCCGCCGCCTGCCCGGCGGCCGTGAATTTCACCTCCGAGCACCGCCTGGCGGCGCGCCATCCGGAGAATTTGCGCCTGACCCCCGGCTGCAAGCCGCCGCGCGCGGCGCCCGCGGAAAATTCCTTGCGCAGGCTCTTCGGACGCTCGTTGCGGCTGCGCCAGGTTTGCGCGGGCGGCTGCGGCGCATGCGAGGCCGACAGCAACGTGCTGGGCGTTCCGACCTTTGACATGGGCCGTTTCGGGATCCAATTCGTCGCTTCCCCGCGGCATGCCGACGGACTGCTGGTCACCGGCCCCGTGCCGGAGAACATGCGCCTGGCCTTGCGCAAGACCTACGACGCCGTGCCCGAGCCCAAGGTCGTGATTGCCGTCGGCGCCTGCGCCATCGGCGGCGGCCCCTACCGCGACCATCCGGAAGTACACAACGGCGCCGCCGCCGTGATTCCCGTGGACCTTTTCATTCCAGGCTGCCCGCCCCACCCCTATACCATTCTCGACGGGCTGCTGCGCTTCCTCGGACGCATCCCATGATCCATCGTGCGGTCCAACTTTTTTTCATTAAATCCCCGCTTGACACAAGCCGTTATCCAAGGGCAATATTCAACTGTTTTGAACGCAATCTTCTGGTAGCCCGTAAAGAGGTCATATGAACAAACTGCTGCGTGGGTTGATCGTGGTGATCCTGATCTTGAGCGTCGGCGCACTGGTGCTGGAGTTCATGCTCTTCGCGAAACGAGAAGAATTCAAGGGGCGCAGTTTGAAACTGGCCGACGGAGTCGTCGCGCTGGCGCCTTACATCGAAACGCCGGTGACCAATGCGGACCTGCGCGTCAAGGACAGTCCCCGGCTGCAACTGCAACGCAACCAGGTCTGGAACTACTTCCTGCTCGACAGCAATGGAAAACCCGTCAAGGACTTGACCACGGGCGGCAAGATGACCACCGGCCCGGGCACGATCGACGAGCAGCTCAAGAAGATGGCGGCGCTCGCGGCCCAGCAGATCGATCGCATGAACGATCTGCGCGACACGCTCGTTCGCAAGGAAACCAAGCTGGCCGAGACCGAGGCCACCCTCGACAGGACCACCAAGGATCTCGAAACGGCCAACGCCGATATCAAGCAAAAGACCGACACGATCGCCCAGCAGACCAAGGACATCGAGGACAAGGGCAAGGAAATCACCGATCTCAAGGCCAAGAACGAAGAGGCCAACGGCAAGATCGAGATCCAAAAGGGCGAAATCGGCAAGCTCACGGACAAGGTCAAGGATAAGGATGCCGAGATCGTCTCGATGAAGGACTACATCGTCAAGCTGGAGAAGGACCGCAACCGCGGCGGCAGCACGAATGCGGCGGCGATCAACATGGTCCCCGGTTTGCAGGGCAAGATCATCGTCGTCGAACCCAAATGGGGCTTCGTTGTGCTCGATTTGCCAGCCGGCAGCCAATTGTGCGCCAACGTGATGCTGACCGTGCAACGCAAGGATCAGTTGATCGGCAAGGTCCATGTCGCCGCGGTCTTCGCGGACCGCCGCCTGGCGGTGGCGGAAATGGTCGAAGGCTGGGAGCAGAAGCCGGCCGCCGCGGGCGATCTGGTATTTTTCTAAAGGTTGCCTCTAATGCGCACAAGCTCGCGTCAGCCGGGCGCCTCCGCGGCCCCTCAGCACTGCTGGCGCCTGTGCGCTTGTCTTGCGCTGGCAGCATGGGCCATTTTGGGCGCGTCCGGATGCGCCACCACCGACGACGGCGATATCCCCTGGAATGCTCCCCAGCCATGGGAAGGCGCGCCCGTGATTCCCGGGATGAATAACTGAATGGATACGAACAAGCTGACGCAAAAGGCCCAGGAGGCGCTGCAGGCGGCGCAGACCGAGGCGGTGCGCCGCGGCCACCAGGAGGTGGACGGCGAGCATCTGCTCTATGCCCTGCTGGCACAGGAAGACGGACTGGCCCCGCAGTTGATGACGCGCATGGGCGTTTCGGCCCCCACCCTGCAGGCACGGCTGGAGGAGGGATTGTCGCGCCGCCCCAGCGTAAAAGGTGGCGCCACGGAGGCTGGCAAGATTTACGTGACCCAGCGCCTGAACCGTCTGCTGGTAAAAGCCGCGGAGGAAGCGGAACGGCTGAAGGACGAGTACGTCTCCGTCGAGCATCTGCTGCTGGGCTTTCTGGACGAGGGGCGCAACACGGAGGCGGGCAAGGCGCTGGCCGGACTTGGCGTGACCCGCGACGGCTTTCTGGCGGCGCTCACGGCTGTGCGCGGAAATCAGCGCGTGACCAGCGACAACCCCGAGGCCCAGTACGAAGCGCTGAAGAAATATGGCTTGGACCTGGTCGAGATGGCGCGCCAGGGCAAACTCGATCCGGTGATCGGGCGCGACCAGGAAATCCGCAGCGTGATCCGGATTCTCTCGCGCAAGACCAAGAACAATCCCGTGCTGATCGGCGAGCCGGGCGTCGGCAAGACGGCCATTGTCGAGGGACTGGCACACCGCATTGTGCGCGGCGACGTCCCCGAGGGGCTCAAGAACCGCACGATCTTTTCGCTCGACATGACCGCGCTGATGGCGGGAACCAAGTTCCGCGGCGAATTCGAGGAGCGGCTCAAGGCGGTGCTCAACGAGATCAAGGCCGCCGATGGGCGGGTGATTCTCTTCATCGACGAGTTGCATACCATCGTCGGCGCCGGGCGCACGGAAGGCTCCTCCGACGCCGGCAACATGTTAAAGCCGATGCTCGCGCGCGGCGAATTGCACTGCATCGGCGCGACGACGCTGGACGAATACCGCAAGCATGTCGAGAAGGACGCCGCTCTCGAACGCCGTTTCCAGCCGGTGATCGTGGATGCGCCCTCGGTCGAGGACACTATTTCCATTCTGCGCGGCCTCAAGGAACGCTTCGAGGTCCATCACGGCGTGCGCATCCAGGATGCGGCGCTGGTGGCGGCGGCCACCCTTTCCGACCGCTACATCAGCGACCGCTTTCTGCCGGACAAGGCGATCGACCTGATGGACGAGGCTTGCGCCTCGATCAGGACCGAGATCGACTCGATGCCGGCGGAATTGGACGAAATCACGCGCAAGGTCATGCGCCTGGAAATCGAGGAGACGGCGCTCAAGAAGGAAAAGGACGCGGCCAGCAAGGAACGACTCTCGGCGCTGCGCAAGGAACTGGCCGATCTCAAGGCCAAATCCGACGCGATGCGCGCGCAGTGGGACAACGAGAAGCAGGCCATTGTCAAGGTGCAGGCCATGCGCGCCGTGCTGGAGCAGAAGCGCCGCGAACTGGAGGAGGCCGAACGCCACTACGAACTCGATCGCGCGGCCAAACTGCGCCATGGCGAGATCCCCGAGCTGACCCGCAAACTGGAGCAGGCCCAGCGCAAGAGCGCCGGCGCCGGGGAACACGGCACGCTGTTGCGCGAGGAGGTGACCGAGGAGGAAATCGCCGAGGTCGTCGCGCGCTGGAGCGGCATTCCGCTCACCCGCCTGATGCAGGGCGAGCGCGAGAAGCTGCTGCAGCTTGAGCAGGTGTTGCACGAGCGCGTGATCGGGCAGGACGAGGCCGTGCGCGTGGTCGCCGACGCCGTGCTGCGCGCGCGCGCCGGGATTCAGAATCCGCGGCGGCCGGTGGGCGCATTTCTGTTTCTGGGCCCGACCGGCGTCGGCAAGACCGAGCTTGCCAAGACCCTGGCGGCGGCGCTCTTCGACAGCGAGGATCATCTTGTACGGCTCGACATGAGCGAGTACATGGAGAAACACACCGTCTCGCGCCTGGTCGGCGCGCCTCCCGGCTATATCGGCTACGACGAAGGCGGTCAGCTCACCGAGGCGGTGCGGCGCAAGCCCTATTCCGTCGTGCTCTTCGACGAGATCGAAAAGGCGCATCCCGACGTCTTCAACGTCCTGCTCCAGATTTTGGACGACGGGCGGCTGACCGATTCACACGGCCGCATGGTGAACTTCAAGAACACGATCCTGATCATGACCAGCAATCTCGGCTCGCCGGCGCTGCTGGAGGGCATCGACCGCGATGGGCAGATCAAGCCCGCCGCGCGCGCGCAGATCATGGACGAATTGCGCCGCACCTTCCGGCCCGAGTTTCTCAACCGGGTGGACGATGTGGTGCTTTTCAAGCCGCTGGCGCTGTCCGAGATCGAGCGCATCGTGGACCTGTTGTTCTCCGACCTGCGCCAGCGGCTGGCGCAGCAGCGCGTGACATTGACCGTCAGCGCCGCCGCGCGCGCGTATGTGGCGCGCTCCGGCTACGACGCCGTCTACGGCGCCCGCCCCCTGAAACGTTTCATCCAGCAGCACATCGAAACGCCCATCGCCCGCAAGTTGATCTCCGGCGCCGTGTCCGCGGGCGGCACACTGACGGTGGATGCCGGCAAGGAAGGTTTGACGATTACTCCGTAATCTCACACTTCCTGATCTCGGAGGAAAATGAGTTGGCACTTTTCTGGTATTTATCAGGCGAGTTCGTAGATCAAACGCGCGCCGGTTTCAGGGTGGTAAAAAGCGGCGTGGGTTTAATCTGCGAGGAGTGCGCTGATCGCCT
>CAIYGI010000322.1 GCA_903925685.1 uncultured bacterium | reverse complement strand
ATGGATTACAGATTACGGCATCCCGCCGTCCGAGTCCAGCAAAAAATAATTTTATTTTTAGCCTTGCAGCCCTCGCGGGAAGGGCGTAAACCATCCGTCATGCAGGCGGCATTGAGTGATGCCTACCTGAGCAGTTACCTTTAAACAAACATGTTGACAGCAACCGCAATGCCGACTATAAGTAGCAGCATGATCGGTGTTGTTCAACTTAATAGCGCCCGAAAGACTGCAACTGAGGTCAAGGCCAACGGCGTTCACTACACTCCATCGGAGCTTGCCCGATTCCTTGCCGAGTCCCTCGTCTTGCGCTTTCAAGACGGTGGCGCACAAAACCAGACGATTACCATCCTCGATCCGGCTTGTGGCGACGGGGAGTTGCTGTTGGCTTTGTTGCGCGCCCTGCCTGCCGGTGTTCGCACACGTGTACGCGTTCTCGGGTTCGACAAGGACATGGATGCCGTGGCGGAGGCGAGGGACCGCATTGAGTTCTGCGGCGTCACCGATGTGCATATCCGCTGCGAAGATTTCCTGGTCGGAATGTCGTCCGACGATGAGGACCAACTCGCTCTTGGATTAAACACGGGGCAGTCTCCGCAAATTGTGGCGGCGGAGAGGGCAGACCTGATCATTTCGAACCCCCCGTACGTTCGAACGCAGGTTCTCGGGGGGCGTCAGGCAGGAATGCTGGCGCGGCAGTTCGGTTTGGCCGGGCGCGTGGATCTGTATCACGCCTTTGTCATTGCCATGACACAGGCACTGAAACCCGGCGGACTCCTGGGTCTTCTTACCTCCAATCGCTTCCTTTCCACTCAGGCCGGCGCCTCTCTGCGCGCTTGGTTGCTGGGGGAATTCAGCCTCGAAATGTTGATCGACCTCGGCGACACGAAACTCTTCAATGCCGCGGTTCTGCCTGCGATTTTGGTCGCCCGCAGGCAGAAACCTCCCGCGACGCTTCAGCGTTGCCTATTCCGGCGAGTCTATGAAGTGGATTCGGTGCACTCGCCGTGCGAGGATTATCGGTCCGTTTTGGCCGCCCTTTCGTCCGATTCGTCCGGCACTGTGGATGTCGCCGGTAAAAGCTACCGCATTGAGGTCGGCGTACTTCGCACGGCCACGGATTCATCGGTTCCGTGGATTCTGACCAGCGATGCCACCGATGAATGGATAGGCACGATTGAACGCCAAAAGGGGGGTGTCTTCGGCGACTTCGGCGACGTAAAGGTTGGAATTAAGACAACGGCTGACAAGGTGTTCATTCGCGACGATTGGGAATCGTTGCCGACCGAGCATCAACCTGAATCCACGTTGTTGCATCCTCTCGTTACACATCACGCCGCAGCCCGGTGGGCCCCCGGAAAAAATGCCTGCGGTCGGAAGCGCGTGCTTTATCCTTACCTTCTGGAAAATGGCCACCGGCAACCCGTCGACCTTGCTGACTATCCGAATACTGGTCGCTACTTGGACTCTCACCGCTCGATTCTCGAGGGCCGGCGGTACGTGGTCGAATCGGGCCGGGCGTGGTTCGAGATATGGGTTCCGCAGAATCCGGCGGTATGGCGCACCCCGAAGTTGGCCTTTCCGGACATTAGCGTTGGCAGTTTGTTTTTTCTCTGCCCTTCCGGTTGGATCGTAAACGGCGACTGTTACTGGATTTCCGCCAATGCCTCAGCGCCACCGTACACTTTGAAGGCCATGCTCGCCGTGGCGAACTCGTCCTTGGCCTTGCGGTACTACGATGTCATGTTTCACAACAAACTGTACGCGGGAAGAAGACGCTTCATGAGTCAGTACGTCTCGCGATTCCCTTTGCCAAAGCCAAAGCGCGCGGCAGAACTCGCGGATGCCGTCACCCATCTGCTCGCGGCCAGGGAACGGAACGTCGGCGAAACCGTTGCCGGGTTGGAAGAGAAACTCGACAGTCTGGTGTGGAATAGTTTCGGACTAGTCAAAGAATTTTGAAGGCAGCGGAATCTGCAACTTGGCGTTGACGATCTTGCCTTCAAACCGCTGGAAGCGGCGGAAGAAATCTCTCCCAGAACACATCACGAGGTGCTCCAATTGGACTTGGACCCCATCAGTTTTCCCATAGAACACGGCATAACGGACATCGCTATGCTTGGCAAAAGCGACCGCTTCCAAGGGCGTTTCGTCGTCCGGCGACATCAGGCCCAAGTCGATTGTCGGGGAGGTTTGCAGTTTCACTTCGAGGAGTTGATCGAGGACATCCGGGCACGTCCCCATGTCGCGCTTATTGGCCATACCCAATGATTGGCAGACAGCCTCATGCAGTGCGCCGCCGCGATTCCTTTCTTGATCGGCGCCCGGATCGGGCATCCCTGTTCCAGCGAGTTTGACAAGATTGGCATAGAGCTCCGCAATGGGCAGGAACCTTCCAAAGTCCACGTCGGTTCCCAGAACGGTCTTCTTCCCCAATGCCTGGACATGCTTGCCAAGGTCGTAGGAATCTCTTGGCGTGACAAGTTCGGATGCCGACACAGGGGTTCTACTCTTCGCTTGGTACTTCCTCGTGAGCGTGCCGGTCGTGTCGAGTCTGGCAAGATGCTCTCCCGTCACAACACGCACCGCCGTGACTACCGATTGCTCATTGACACGGATTATGACGTAGCGTCGGGTTGGGACGATTTCCTCGTTCCAGATCTGCAGGTTATTAGACTTCTGAATATATGTGTCGAAATCTTGTCCAGGAAAACGCGGCTGTGTCTTCCGAAATGCTAGCGGCACTGGGTAGCCCAAGATCTCGCATATCTTGGACTTCAGTACTTTTGACCGTGTTCGCAACGGATAGTCGAGTTTAAGTCCACGCAGACGGTTCCGCAACGCATTCTCCAACTCGTCTTGCGGCAGGAAAAGGCTGTCGCTCTCCCTGATGCCGTCATAAATGGTCTTTCCAGACTGCGATATTCGTTCCGGATAATTCACTCCTCACCTCGTGGTGTGAGGAGTTCCAGTGCAGTCGCACCGAGAGCGGCGGCAATCCCATCCAGCGTCTCCAAAGTGATGTTCCGTTCCCCCCGCTCCACTGCCCCGATGTAAGTGCGATGCAGCCCGCACTTTTCGGCACATGCCTCCTGCGATAGTCCCATTCGTTTTCGCAAACGCCGCAAATTTCTGGCGACGATAACATTGCTGGAGGCGTCTCTCATGAGATAAGGCTGCCGGAGTGCATATTATTTATCTACAGTCTATAAGTAGCACATCGTCCCTAGGGCGGCATGTTTGTCATCATCACTCCCGCCACCGTTAGCGCTGCGAATCTGCGAGTTTGCGGTTCGTATCATCTGGCACCTGGTTCGGCTTCTTCTCGTATTCCATGAATTCCCAAGAGTCCGGATCACAGTGTTCAATCCTCAACCGAAAGTTTTCTCGTGATGAAGAGCTTCAATAAGCGTATCCAGCGGGCGGACGGGAACAGGGTTTTCATCATTAGTGAACCTGATTGGTTCTTGAGTGCCTTCAACTCATGAACTTGCTGCGATCAAGGGCGCCAGTAGGAGTCCACGGCTTCGTTGGTCAAGCGCACATAAAAAAGGGTTCCATGCCCTTGTCCCTTTCGCCAACGCCGCCGTTCTCGCGCTGTTGTAAGCCGTCGCGAGCAAGGGCTGGTCCGAAGATTCTATTGCAAGATGAAGAGGGGTTCTCCGCTGATGTCGGCCAAAACCGCCTTGGCAGACTCCTCCTGCTCGGCTGTTCCCGAGATGGCCAACCATACAGCGCCCTCTGCTCCACAAACACCGCCAGCGGCAACCAATTCCGCGCTGGCGCCCGTGAGCATCGCAACGGCTTCTATCTCGGTCGCAATTTCTCCAGGAACGGGAAGCATTCGGGCGCCATGCGCGCCGGGAGCATTCAGGTGGACAGCAATCGAATTCAAGTCTGTTGAGACACGTTTTTCGAGTCCCACGGGCAGGATCAGACGGACACGTCTTCCCACAACAGCTTGCAGCGCCGCCACAATCGTGCCGCCTTTCGGATGTCCGATTAACACGCCGGCCTGTTTCCGCAAGAGATCGACGGCATTGGCGCCCTTCAGAACAACATCCCCTTCCTTCAGGTCATCGACTACATCGAATATCGTCTTCCCCCGCAGCCAATTCCCTTTCTGGATCACAACATCACCGGGGAAGCGGCTCTCGTCGGGCAACCGACCGGTATCGGTGGTCTTCCGATAGGGCGGCAGCGTGATGCCGCGAAAGAACCGTTGACGCGAGAATCCCTCTGAGCTCCCGCAAACCGCCAACAACTCTTCGGCCACATATCCGTTGGTCGTTCCCGCGATAACGACGACCGTGCCGGACTGAAGCGCCGTCCGGACCGCCGGGTGCATGACAAGGGATTTGGCAATCAGTCGTTTCCCGGCGGCAGGGGTTATTATGGCTTGGATCATCTTGATTCTCCTATCCGTCGAACGTCACAAATTCGGTGAAGCATAATCCCGGTCCGATTGTGCGGCTGTGCCGGTCAGAAAATCCACAATCTCCCGTTGGAATGGTTCTGCGACAGCATCGTCATGGCCCAAACCATGGGCTTCCCGTAAGGCAACCGGCGAGCCCTGCTTTTGAAGCGCGGCAGCAAACTCGCGGCTGTGGTGGACCGGCACGGTGGGATCGGCATCGCCATGGAGAAGAAACACGGGGATGCCCGTAAAGGCCGAAGCATGATCAAAAGGCGAGAGCGCCCGCAGGAGAGATGCCGCCTCGGACGGCTTCACGCCATGTGCCGCTGCGATGCCTGGAAGATACTGGGGCTTTTCCTTCACCCATTGGGAGAAATCGGTCATGGGAAATAGGGCGCAAATTGACCGAACACGACCGGGGCTTCTCATGACATAGATGAGACCGCACCCACCCCCCATGCTGGTGCCAAGGATATGGACACGACGAGGATCGACGCCACGGTCCCGGATCATGCCTTCGATGATCGCATCGACGGATTTGACGGCGGCGTCTTTCATCCAGTGAGCAGGTCCCAAGTTCGGAACTACCAGCCAGTACCCCCGCTCCCACAAGAGTTGGCGCACCGTCGCAAAGGGCGCTCTCATCATGTTGTACTCCCGACACGATCCGCCCGCACCGTAGAAATGCAAGACCAATCCCCGCTTTGCACCGGTGTCGGATGACCGCGGTGGATAGACGGCACACTCAACAGCGGACGCTTCTCCCTTTCCCGGAAGCACCAGAAACTCAGGTTTATCGGAAAACGTCATTCGGTCACCGTCCCTTCGCGGCGCCGGTTTCGGCATCTCCTGTCCCACAGCCAGCGTGCCGGACAAGGCGCCCATGACGCAGAGAGTCCTCAAACCAGCAATTCTCAGATTCCTCATTGCACGCCCCTCTGATCTGATCCCAACGTCCGGCGTCAAGTGGCAAGATGTCAAACTTACCATGCACGCCGTTGTTCTGCAATTCATACGGGAGAATTTTGTTTCTGTTTCTTATCTCGGACCAAAGTTGCACCACCGAATAACTTATGCTCCGGCGCTGCCGGAGGGAGTGTCGTCCGATTCCTCTTGCGGGGAGGAGACCACGGAACCAGGCAACGATTTCCGGTCCAGTTCGTGCTCCTCGCGATACCAGTGCTCGGAAACGCGCCCGTCCAGCCAGGCCGTGTTCATGGGGTAGACATCGGGGTCGAAGATGACCAGATAGAAGTGCCAGACGACGATCGCCAGCACGGCCAGAATCGCCTCGTAATAGTGAATGGTAATGGCCACGTCGATCACCCAGCGCGGCGCCCATTCGGTGATGCTCATCTTGAACCAGATCACGATGCCGGTCAGGCCCATGATCAGCGTGCCCCAGACCACGGCCCAGTACTCGGCCTTCTCGGCATATCCGAAGCGCGCAAAGGCGGGCTTCGGTTGACGCGGGAAAAGCAGGTAACGCAGGTTGCCGAACACATCCAGCACGTCTTTCCAGCGCGGGCAAAAGTCCTTCAGCAGTCCCCTGCCCTCCTTCGTGACGATGATGTAGAAGGTGTGATATACGGCCAGGGCCAGCATCACGATCGCGGCGGCGCGGTGCCCGAGGCGGCGCACATCCTCGTTGGAGCCCACCAGGAAGCGAACCCACGAATCGGGGTACTTCAGGGCGAATCCGGTAATGGCCAGCGTGATGAAACTGGTCAGCAGTAAAATATGCTGAATGCGCTGGGCCAGCGTCATGCGCAGCACCGAACGGTCCTTCCGTCGCCAGATGGCGATTAATTTACGGCGCAGGACGAGCAGATTGTGAAAGACCATGCCGCCGATCACGCCCGCGATCATGAGCAGGTACATGCGCCTGATCCACCAGTTGATGCGGCTGCCGGTGTCCGCCACGGAATTTTCGTCGAGGTGAATTTTGCCGAAGGAGAAGTTCTCGTTGGCCTCGGGGTGGCATTTCCGGCAGGTTTTGACCATGTTGGCCTTGTTGACCGAAGAGCGCGGGTCGGACGAGGGCAAAACGTTATGGTAGCCGTGGCAACTGGCGCAATTGGCGCTGCGGTTCGAGCCGAATTTCGCCGCCATGCCGTGATAGCTGGCAAAGAAGGTCGTGACGCGATCCATAGGCAGGTTGTAACGTGCGTTGAAACGCGCCGAGGCATGGCAGCGGCTGCAGACGTCCTCAGCCACCTTCAACGGCGAGACCGCCTTCAATCCGCCGATCTGGTGGTCGGCGTGGCAGTCCGTACAGGTCGGCGCATCCGGCGCCCCATGCTTCATGGCCTTGCCGTGAATGCTGTTCCGGAGTTCGTTCATGATCTCCTGATGGCACTTGCCGCAGACGGCGGCCTGATTCTCATGGCGCAGCGGCGATGCCGGCGCCCCGGGCGAAAGGATATCGTGCCTGCCGTGGCAGTCGTCACAGTTGGCGGCATTCAATTTGCCCGCCTGGCGCGCCACGCCGTGAATGCTGGCGCGGTAGGAACTCACGGCCTTGGCGTGACAGGCGGCGCATTGGACCGGTTTGGCCGTGAACGGTTCCGGGTGCGGCGCCTCGGTAATATCGGCATGACAGCTGGTGCAGGCATTGCTGGCGTGCATGGAGGCGCCGTATTTTGCCTGATCCACGCAGAGGGAAATCGCCTTGCCGCCGGCGCCCTTTTTGGTCAGGGCCTTGTCCTCGTGGCAGGTATAGCAGTCGCTGTTGTCGAGAGCCAAAGCCTCACGCGGCAGCAATGCGGCCAGCAAACCGGCCAGGACCAGGCAGTGCTTCAGACAACGCATTAGGCAACTCCATTTCACAGGTTAATGCAGCAGGCGCGTGGTCATCGCCACCACGATCAGGACGAGCAGGATCAGCCCGACGCCGAAGAACATGTAACCGAAGGTCCTGGCAATATCCTTCCAGCGAAACCATTCGTCGCGCACGCGATATGAATCGAGTTTGCCGGTGGCCTCAAGACGCTCGTACCAGCGTTTGCGTTCGTGCAACATCTCGGCCCTGGAGATGCGCCCCGAGAAGATCACGGTATCCATGGGAAACTTCTCGATCCGGAAATGCGTGTTGAAGAAATGGAAGGTGAAAATGAACCCGGCGGCCAGCAGCGCCTCGTCGGAATGCACGATCATGGCGATGTTGATCACCCACCCCGGCATGAATCGGGTAAAGAAGAGCGGAAACCACATGATCAGCCCGGAGGCGCCGATCATGGCGACGCCCCAGAACACCGCCAGGTAGTCGAATTTCTCCCAATAGGTCCAGCGGTCGAACTGCGGCCGGGGGCCTTTGCCGAAAAACCATTTTTGATGCGCGATGAATTCGCGCCAATCGTTCATGTTGGGAATCATGGAATCGGGGCCCAACAGGACCGCGCTCAATCGTTTGAGCTGGAACCGCCCGCTGACGGGGTCAAGCAGGTTTCCGCGTCCCCGCCAGGAGGCGCGGACGCGATCAGTCAGGTGCAGGGCGAAATACAGGAAGGTGACGATGGCCGCGAAATGGTGCAGCGAGCGGGCCACCGGCGCTCCGCCCATGATATTGAAAATGGCCTTGGCCCAATCCGTGTAATGAAATTTCAGCGGCATGCCGGTCACCACCAGCAGCAGGAAGCTGGTAACGACCATGATATGCAGCATTCTTTCGAATGGCGAAAAACGCGCAAACCACTGGTCGTCAACCTGGGTGCCGATCTTGGCTTCCCGGAAGGTTTTCGAATCGTGGAGATACAGATATCCCGAGCGCAGCAACCAGAGGGCCGTGTGCAGACCGAAGAAGGCAAAGGTCCCCACCAGCAGGCCGGTCATCAGGATGAAGACAAAGTGCAGGACGGGGTAATGCTGGCGGTCCGTCGGATCGGCGTGTGGAACGTAGGCGGTGAACTTGGCGGTGGCGCCTTTATGACATTGCTGGCAGGTTTGCAGGATATTGGCCTTGGACAGATGCGAGGCCGGATTCGAAGGCGGGAGCACATCGTGATGGCCATGGCAATCGTAACAGGCCGCCACTTCCGGGGCCTGGTGGGAAGTGCCCAGGGCGATGGCCTTGCCGTGGTAGGTTTCCATGTAGTTTTTCAGGCGGTCCTGATGGCATTTTCCGCAGCGCTGGTCGCTCTCCGCCTTGTGCTGTCCGCCCAGCTGCGTTTCGATCTGGTGCGCGGTATGGCAGTCCGTGCAGACGGGACCGCGGGCATCGCCCCTGGCGAGCAGTTGTCCATGCACGCTCTGCAGGTAAACCTTCTCCACGCCCACATGGCATTTGCCGCAGGTGTCGGCAATATGCGCATGGTTGATCGGCGAATTGCGATCCACGCTGCGGCGGATATTGTGGACGCCGTGGCAGTCGTTACAGGACGGGGCCACGATCAGCCCGAGTTTGAGCAAGGCGCGGCCGTGGATGCTTTCCATGTATTGCGCCGCGGCCAGCGGGAATTTCATCCGGTATTCCGACGTCAGATTTGGGTTGCTATGGCAGCGCGCACAGGTTGCAGGCAGGTTCAGCTTGAAGACCGGCGAGTCCCCCTGCTTGACAGGCGCTATGCCGTGCGATCCGTGGCAGTCGAAGCAGTTCGCCGCGCCCGATGCCCCCATGCGCTGGCTTAGGCCGTGGATGCTGCCGGAGTATTCCCTGGCCACGTCGTCATGGCAGCTGCCGCACTGCGGGGCGGGCAGTTTGTCGTCGTGCGGCAGTTCCTTGATACCGGCGTGGCAATCCGTGCAGGCAAGCTGGGCGTGGACGGAACCCTTCAGAACCTTCTCCATCACCTGCAGCGAGTTGGTCCGGCCGGCCGTGACACGGGTCAGAGCGGGATCGTCATGGCAAACCATGCACTCGCTGTTCGAGATCGCCGCTGCCAGGGCGCGGGGGACAGCAAGCAGGCAGGTGGCCGCCAGGATAAGCCAGCCCCATGCGAACGTTCTGGCGAAATAGCGCGCCGGCCCGGGCAAAGGAAGCGTTCCGCGATTGCGGCAGTTTTCCGTCAAAAGACTTTCGTTCACGCGCTGTGATCCTCCGTCCGGATGAAGTTTCACCATACGTTGAAAAATCGTCGTTGTAAACAGGACAAATCTATTGTGGCAGTGACGCAGGGGTGAGTGTTTCGTGGCGCAAGCGTCCCGCTTGCGCCACGGGGGCGGTCCTCCTAGGCCCCGGGCTTGATCGAAGGGAGCTTTTCCGCATCGGGGAAAAGCGAGACCAGCCGGTGGAAGACATACAAGAGGACGAACGGCAGGGTGAAGATCACGCCCGCGGTGATCAAGCCTTCCTTTTCCCAGATGCCGGGAAAGTAGTCCGTAAATCCGCGCATGGATTTGGACACCAACTGTCCGCCGATGACAACGTTCCAGCGCATGAGCAACACCTGGAGCAGCAGCAGGCAGGACGACAACCAGATCAGCAGGTAGGCGGTCCGCTCCCTGAGCTTGAACAAGGCCGTGATGCCGAGCAGCACAAACGGAACCAGCGAGCAGAGCATGAACTGGAGGATCACGTAGGAGACGAATAGCTTGGTCCTGATCAGATGGCCCAGGACATCGGTGGCCTCGGTCTGCTCGTAGGCGAGGGACAGCAGTTCCATCAGTTCGAGCGCGACGGCAACCATCATGAAGCCCCACAGATAGCGGCCCAACGATTTCACGCATTCGAAGTCAATCTTCCAGCCGTTGATTCGGGAAACCACAAAGTAGTGGAAAATGAGCACGGAGATCCCAGACACGATGGCGGAGAAGATGAAGATCACGAACATCAGCGGCGTGGCCCACCACGGATTGGCCTTGATCGAGCCGAACAGAAAGCCCACGTAACCGTGCAGCGTGCAGGCCAGCGGGATGCCCAGTCCGGCGAGAAACTTGACGATGCGATGGTCGGCCTCGCGGGTAGCCGGCGTGTCATCGGTATTGAACAGGATCAGCGCCCGGCAGAACCAGGCCACCGGCCCACGCTCCCTGGCCCGCGCGATGAAGTCGCCGCGCATCACAAACCAGATCTCCAGGGCCACCAGAATCATGTACGAACTGTAGATATAACCGAACCCCGCCATGGCCGAGGTGAAGTGCGGCGTTATCATCATGTTGAAGGCGCGTTCCGGGTGGCCCAGATGAATCAAGAGGGGCAGCGTGGCGAAAAGCAGGAAAACGAAGGCCGAAGCCAGCGAAAAGCGCGCAATCGGCTTCAGTTCCTTCTGTCCGAAAACGTGGTAGAGCGACGAGACGATGAAGGCCCCGGCCACCAGTCCCGTGATGTACGGGTAGAGCACGATCATCACCGTCCAGGTGACGTGCAGTTCATTTGGAAAAACGTAGTTCATCAGATCACCTCGAGATCGAGGTCGGTGTAATAGCACTTGGGATGGGTGCCCATTTCCGGCTTCAGCACCCGGTAACGGCGCTGCCGCAAAAAGATCGAAAGGTGGCTCTTGGGATCATGCAGGTCGCCGAACATGCGCGCGCCCTTGGGACAGGCCAGCACGCAGGCCGGCAATTCGCCGCGCGTGATCCGGTGGTAGCAGAGCGTGCATTTCCCCGCCGTATGCGAGACAGGATCGATGAAGCGCGTTCCGTAGGGGCAGGCCTGCACGCAATAGCCGCAGCCAACGCAATGCTTTTTGTCGACCAGCACGACGCCCTCGGGAGACTCGTAGGAAGCGCCCACGGGGCAGACCTGGCTGCAGACGGATTTTTCGCAATGGTTGCACAATTTCGGAACGAAGAAGGCCTTGACGACATCTTCAGCCGGTGTCGCCTTGAACACAAAGTCGTCCGTGGCGGCAACATCGACCTGCACCTCGCCATTGCCGCGCACGCGGAATCGTTCCACCCAGGTCCGGAAGTAACCGGCGGGGACGTCGTTTTCGGACCGGCAGGCGCGCATGCAGGCGCAACAGCCGATGCAGCGGGAAACATCCACCGCGTAGGCGTAGAGCGGCCGCTTTTCGCCCGGCTTCCGATCCACTCCAAAGGCCAGCTTGGGAAAGACCGTCACCAGCAGGGCGACCGGCGCGCCGGCGGCCAAACGTTTAAGCATCTGCCTGCGGCTGATGCGATCGTCACATGGCATGCTGGGCATCCTTTCGATAGAGGTCGTGGATTTGCGCCTGATGACAGGTCACGCACGGCCGTTTCGGATCGGGCGCGTCGTTGGAGACGTCCTTGATGTGCTCGGGCCATTCGATGGTCGGCGGACCCGCGTCGGACTTGAAATCCGCCTTGCGATGGCAGAGCAGGCAGAAGCGCGGGTTGGTATTGCGGACGATGCGGCCCGAGAAGGCGTTCTCCTTGACGAACAGGTGGCAAGTTGTGCAGCGAAGTCCGGCGTGCGCCACCTTGGCGAAGGACTTGGCCAGGTCGGGGTGGCAATAGTCGCACTGGAAAATCTGCGGATGGCCGTCGGGTTTTTTGAGCGTTTGATCGGTTCGCCCAATGTGACAGCTGGTGCATTCCTGGATCAGCGGATGCAGGCGGGCCTTGCGCAGATCCTGGTCCAGATAAAGCGGTTCATGGCCGGAATGACAGCGCACGCAGGCGGTCGCGTTATCCTTCACCCCGACAAACTGGTAGTGTTTTTGCCAATCCACCTGCGGGAATGAGCCGGGGCGCGCATCGAGCAGGCGATGACACACCAGGCAGTCGTCCTTGGCGCCGGCGCGGGCCATGGGTGAATCGTTGTCCTTGATGTGTTTTCCTCCGACTCCGTGACAGGTTTCGCACTCCACGGAGCCGTGTGCATCCCGGGCGTGGACGGCGACGACATCCTCATGGCACTCCGCGCAGGCCGCCCGTCCGGCATGGCGTGAAAGCCGGGCCTTTTCGTCGTCGAGCGCGGCGGCGCGATAAAATCCGTACTGGCCGAAGCTCTTCGGCACAAGACTGTGCCGGACAATAAGAGCCGCCGTCACTCCCAGGGCGACGATGATCAGCAATGGATAGGCATGGCGATAATCCGGCCGGACGGCGCCAACCTCTTTGCTCGCAGTCATGATCGTCATAGGGGGAACCGGAAAACAATACTTTCTAAACTACCACCCCGTGGCACTTTGTCAAGTCGCGATTTGCCTGTATCCCCCCGCTTCAGACCTTACCGTTGCATGATCGTGTCCGCTTCGCTATGGTGCTGTCGGTTGCCTGCGCAGAGGCGTCCGGGCAAGCGCAACAATCCGGACGGCGCGGAGTATATCAAGGAGCCTATGAACGAACCGGGCAGGATCAGCGGTCTTCTGAGAAACTGGGTCAGTTTGACCGGCATTTTTCTGGGAGCCTGTGCCCTCACGACGGGCACCGTTCTGATGGTCATCGACGCCGCGCGCGAGAATCTTTCGCCATACTTCGGCATCCTGGTTTATCTGCTGGTGCCGGGGTTCATCGGCGGGTCCGCCATGCTGGTGGCGCTGGGCATGCTCTGGACCCGGCGGCGCATGCGCCGCCAGGGTTACGTCCCCCGCCTGCCGGTGATCGATCTCGGCGATCGCCGCACCCTCTCGCGCTTCGCGCTCTTCGCCGTACTGGGGGGCCTGTTCGTCGTGGTCTCAGCCGTGGCAACCTATCGCACCTACCATTTCACTGAGTCCGTGACCTTTTGCGGCAAGGTCTGCCACCAGGTGATGAAGCCGGAATTCACCGCCTTCCAGCAATCGCCGCACGCAGGCTCGTCCTGCACCGAGTGCCACATCGGTCCCGGCGCGCAGTGGTTCGTCAAGGCCAAGATCTCGGGTCTGTACCAGGTTTACTCGGTCCTGTTCGGCAAGTACCACCGCCCGATCGTGACGCCGGTCGAGAACCTCAGGCCGGCCAAGGAAACCTGCCTGGCCTGTCACTGGCCGAAGAAGTTTTTCGGCGCCGTGCTGCGGACGTGGACATATTTCGGGACCGACGAGAAGAATTCGCCATGGACGATCAAGATGCTGCTCAACATCGGCGGCGGGAATCCCGCGCATGGAATGATCCGTGGCATCCACTGGCACATGGAAGGGGTCAACACGGTTGAATACATCGCCACCGACCGCAGGCGCCTGGTCATCCCGTGGGTGCGCGTGACCGACCAGTCCGGCAAGGTTACGGTTTATCGCAGCGAGGATAAAAAGGTCCGCATCGACGACGCCGGGGCCGCGGCGCTGCCCAAGCGCCGCATGGACTGCATCGACTGCCATAACCGTCCCACCCACCAATACCGGGCGCCCACCGAGTCGCTCGACATGGCGATGTCCACGGGCAGAATCGACAGCGCCATCCCCTCCATCAAGGCCGTGGCCGCCAGGCTGCTTGTCGGCGCATACAAGACGGAGGCTGAGGCCCTCGAAACGATCGCCCGCGAAATGCGCGCGAAATACCCGGCCGATGCCCGGATCGCGCCCGCCATCAAGGAAGTGCAGTCCATCTACAGCGGCAACTTTTTCCCCGAGATGAAGGTGCGCTGGAGCGAATATCCAAACCATATCGGACACAAGATCACCCCCGGTTGCTTCCGTTGTCATGATGGCGAACATGTCAGCGATTCCGGCAGACGGATTTCGAAAGACTGCAAGACGTGCCATACGATCCTGGCCCAGGGCCCAGGCAGGGAGTTGCCGGAATTCTCATCGTCCGGTTTGGAATTCAAACATCCCGAGGACATCGGGGACGATTGGAAGACCGGGAGATGCGATACCTGCCATACGGGAAGCCCATGAGGCGCATGTAACTTGCGGGAAGGGCATCCATGAACGTAAAACCTGGCGGAACCGACGAGAAGCTGGATGTCAGACATCCGCTGATCCGGCAGGTCGCCGAGATGACGGCCGAGGCGACGGGTTCGAGACTGCTGATCGTTTACCCCGAAGCATCCGGCTGGGGGCAGGCGCATGGCGATTCGCAAACGCAACTACAGCCCGCCTTCTGCAAATTGATCCAGAGCGCGCCGGAGGGGGTAAAACACTGCCGTATGTGCCACATATTAATGGCGGTGGCGGCCTGCAACGGCGGCCCCATGGAGCAGCGATGCCATGCCGGGGCTTCCGTGCTGACGTGTCCCGCCACCGGCGCCGCAGGCGAGTCCATTGCCGTTCTGAGCTCCTGCTCGTTTACTTCCATGGATGCGTGGGAAGAGGTCCGGCGGCGGGGCGAGAAACTCGGCGTTGAGATTGCGGCGCTCCACAAGGCGTTCCTGAATCTCCCGCATCTTGACGAAGATCGGATGAGATTGCTCAAGTCGGCGATGCAGACCATGAGTTATGCCATTCAGACGGTCCGGCACAACCGGGAATTAAACGTTCGCATCCGCAAACTGCATGCGGGGCGGGAATCGCCGGTCGATCTGAAACGGTTTCTTGGAGAGACGGCTTGGGCGAAAGCCGCCCGCCGTCGCCGTCCGGCCGGAACCGCCGGCGAAAAGCCCCTGTTGGTCCATATCGCCTGCGAATTGGTGCGGCAACGCCCGGATCTTCCGCTCACGGTCAAGGAACTTGCCGCGGCCGCACGGCTTACCCCAAATCACTTCACCACGCTCTTCCGCGAGCATGTGGGCAGCCCCTTCAACGAATACTTGACGAAGCAACGCATCGCGCGCGCCAGGAAACTGCTGCAAAACCCCATGTTAAGCATCAATGAGGTAGCCCGCCTGGTGGGCTACGACGATCCGGGGTACTTCGCGCGCCGCTTTCACCAGAAGACCCATTTCTCCCCGCGCCAATGGCGGAATCGCCAGGCAGGGTCGAGAAAGCAGGATTGATTCGCCGCCGACCCGCGCGCAGGAAGTTCCGCGCGGGTTATGCGGCATCCATTTAATCGTATGTTTGTCTTGTTTTGTTATTGCCGGTCCGGTGGCATAATTGCTACTTTACGCAGAACAAATTATCATGGATAAGGACATTTGCCATGCGTGATCATTCCGATCTCGACGATACAGTGAACGAGGTGCGGCGGATCGTTCGCGATGCGCTGCGGCTGACCTCGATGCACGCGCATGTGGCGCGCTTCGCGCCCAGCGTGGACGGAGGCAAGATGCTGCGCGCCCGGCTGCTCCTCGGCGTCGGCGCTCCGGCCGGTGTCCCGCGGCCGGTCCTCTGCCAGGCCGCAGCCGCAGTGGAAATGCTGCACGCGGCGAGTTTGTTGCATGACGACATTGTGGATGGCGGCACGCGCCGCCGCGGAATGCCGGCGCTCTGGGTTTCGGAAGGCACCCGCGCGGCTGTGCTGCTGGGGGATCTGCTGGTGAGCCTGGCGGGAAAAGCCGTTCAGGAGTCCCTGCCCTCCCAGCTTCCCATGATGGTTTCCACCCTGCACGAGATGTGCGATGCCCAGGCGGAACAGGAGTTTGCCGGCCCCGACGCTGACGCGTCATGGGCTCACTGTGTAGGCATTGCCCGGCGCAAGACCGGGGCCTTGTTCGGATTTGCCGCCGCCTGCGCGGGCGGGCCGCAACCGGAACGGGTCGCGGCCCTCCGGCGGGCGGGTTATGCGCTGGGCACGGCATATCAACTGGCGGACGATTTGCTGGACGCCTCTCCATCGCCGCTGACGGACGACAAGAGCCTCGGCACCGATTCCGCCACCGGCAAGCTGACCGCCGCGAACATGTTTCCGGGGGAGGATGTGGATCCGAAATCGGCCATCGCCTCGCTGCTTCAGGAGTCCGAGGACGAACTGGCGCGCTGGCCGGAGGTACAACAGGCCTGGCGCGAGTACGTGCGCGACTTTGTAGCTCCGCTGGTGGCGCAATTCGCCGGCTCGGCAGTCGTGCAGGCCATCGCGTGAAGTTCCGCGGCGGCCGCCGCTTCCAGACGTGTTTCGAATTTTGCCGCATCCACCGTCGGTTGGGTAAACCGGTGCCGGAAGGAGAAGAAGATGGCAATCGCCACTCTGGGTAAACTATTGGATCGTTGCCAGCACGCCGAAATCCTGCTGGAAACAAACTGTTCGGAGATCCGCGACCGCACCGCGGATAACGGCGTCCGGATGTTGACTTATTATCTGGCCCGGCGCCGCCACCATCAGAAAATGGCCCTCGGCGGGCTGGACCCGGTCATGCTGCGGCGCCTCCGGAAAGTAAAACTCAGGTCCGCCGTGCCGATAGACCGCACCGACGAACTACGCCTGCCGGAATTCTCCCCCGCGTCGGTCGACGGCATGATGTTGATTGAAGCCGCCCTCAGTCATGACATGAAACTGACGGCGCTATACCGGTCCATACTCCAGCAGCCGCTCAAGGACGATGTGCGCGCAGTTCTGGAAAAGCTGGTTCTGGTGGAGGAGCGCGACATCGGCATGCTGAAAAAAATGCGGGCCATGCACTACTTCTGAACACGGCGCGATTTCATGAACTCCTTCAGACTAGATCCAGAACCCACGCCCGACGAGGGCGCGAAACGGCCGGGCGGAACCGAAGATTTGACGGGGACGATTCTGCTGCACAATGCCCGGTGGTTCACGCGCATTCGCTGGATCGCGGTGGCCGGCCTGTCGGGCTTCGGCACGGCGGGTTTCCTGCTCGGACCGGAGTTCCTCGCCCGTTTCGGGCTTCTGCCGCCGGGCTACTGGCCCTTGAGCCTGGCGGGCATCCTTGCGCTGTTGAACCTGGGATCCATCCGTTGGGTCAGTTGTCTATCCACGCGTCCGCTCTGTTCCTGGCGCGATGTCGCAGCCAACATCTGGTTCCAGATCGCCTCCGACCTGATTGTGCTGACCATGCTGGTTTATCTGGTCGGAGCGACCACAACCGTCATCGGTTTCTCCTATCTCTTCCACATCACCCTGGCCTGTATCTTCTTCGACCGTCGCGACAGCTTTATCGTGACGGTGCTCAGCGCGCTGCTCTTTCTCGCAACGGTCTTCCTGGAGTGCACGGGGCTTCTGCCCCATCCTTGCATCCTGGCTTCCGTCGCGGCGGATTTGCCGGGCCTGCTGCCGTCAACGATTTTCGCCGTTCCGGCGGTCTTTGTGTGGGTGATCGTCTGGTATCTCGTCTCGTCGCTTTCGGAGGTTGTGCGGCAACGGGACCGTGAACTCGATGCGGCCAACAAACAGCTAAAGCGCGCGGACGAGGCAATCAACCTGCAGATGCTGCGCGTCACGCACGACCTGAAGGCGCCGTTTTCTGGAATCGAAAGCAACATTCAGATACTGAAACAAACGCACTGGAACGAAACGCCCGACAGCGTGCGCCAGATCATCGGCAAGATCGATGCGCGATCGGTGGCGTTGCGGGCGCGGATCGGCGACATCATGATGCTGGGAAGTTTGCGTTCCACCCCGACTGGTGAGCGCATTGTCGAGCCGGTGAAGTTGCGCGCCTTGCTGGAGTCCGTCCTTCATGACCTGCAGGGCCTGGCGGCGGACAAGCGGGTCTCCATCGAACTCGCCGGCGAGGCCGGCGTACTCAGCAATCCCAAGCAGTTGAAGATTCTCTTCGCGAATATCGTCTCGAATGCGGTAGTATATTCATGTGAAGGCGGAACCGTGGAAGTCGGGATCGAAGAGCAGGCGGAGCGGGTGCGCGTGCGGGTGGCCGATCATGGCATCGGCATCAGCGACAAAGCGCTGCCTCACGTCTTCGAGGATTTTTACCGGGCGCAGGAGGCGGCGGATTTCAACCCGAACTCGACGGGCCTCGGGTTGGCAATTGTGCGGCAGATCGTCCGCAACTTGGGCCTCGCGATCGCCGTAGACAGCGAACGTGACAAAGGAACGGTCTTTCAAGTGTTCATACCAATGGGTTGACAGTCAGAAGGAGAAGACGCGATGGCACGAATCATGATCGTGGACGACGATGTGGAATTGGCGGACAACACGGCGTCACTCATGCGTAAGGAAGGACATGCGGTGTCCACGCTGAATTCGACCGACAATGCCCTGCAAAAAATCGCCGACAACAAACCCGACCTGGTCATTCTCGATGTCATGTTTCCCGACAACCCCGTCGCCGGCTTCGATCTGGCGCGCCTGATCCGGCGCATGCCAGCCATCGAGAACCTGCCGATCATCATGCTTACCGGAATCAATCAGGATTTTCCGATGGACTTTTCCGCACAGGACATCGATCCGGACTGGATGCCGGTCCAAGACTTCATGGAGAAACCCGTCCAAATGCCCGCCCTCCTCGATAAAGTGAACAACCTGCTGAAGAAACGCTGACCCGCCGGGCGCGGCGGCGCTGGGAAATTCACGGCCTGGCGAATTGATTCCCCGCACCAGCTGTTCCAGCCAATCTCTATAACATGCCTTGGGGGGCGACGGGCCTCCGTCGCCGCATGGGCAGCGGGTGAAAAGACGGTCCACAAATGACAGCAGCATCCCCAGGCAATGATTAGCCACTAAAAACCTCTTGCGCTGTTTCGGGTATTAGCGGATAATAGCGGCGATTAATGAGAAAGGGGTGTGTTATGGATTTGCGGGTTATGACCCTGGACGAAGCCGTTGCTTTTCTCAAAACGCCCAAAAGCACACTCTACAAGATGCTGGTGGCGGGCACGATTCCGGCCAAAAAAGTCGGTCGCCAGTGGCGCTTTAACCGGTCGGATCTGGAGCATTGGCTCGGTCAGGCGCGCGGAATCCAGCCGGAGTCGGAGGCAGGCGGCGCACCCAAGGCGACGCGGCCGTCCCCCCTGCCCGCATCCATGCCGCCTGCGCAGCGCAGCGGCGGAGGCGTCATCAGCGACCTGCTGAAGGAAGAGCGCTCCTTCCGGCCTTCGCCTGAATTCGTGGCGCAGGCCAATCTAAGCGACCCGGGAATTTACGAACTGGCCCGCAAGGAGGGTCCGAAATTCTGGGAACGTTACGCCAGCGAACTCCACTGGTTCAGGAAATGGGACAAGACCCTGGAGTGGGAGGCGCCCTGCGCCAAGTGGTTCGTGGGCGGCAAAACAAACCTGAGTTACAACTGCCTGGACGCCAACCTGCAAAAGGGGCTGCGCAACAAGGCGGCCATCATCTGGGAGGGCGAACCGGGCGACAAGTGCATCCTGACCTATTTCGAACTGCACCGCCAGGTCTGCAAGTTCGGCAATGTTCTGAAAAGCCTGGGCGTGGTCAAGGGCGACCGGGTGGCGATTTACATGCCGATGATTCCCGAACTGGCCATCGCCATGCTCGCCTGCGCGCGCATCGGGGCGGTGCATTCGGTCGTCTTTGGCGGCTTTTCGGCCGAGTCGCTGGCCGACCGCATCAACGACGCCGGCGCGAAAATACTGATCACGGCCGACGGCGGCTACCGGCGCGGCGGTCTTGTTCCGCTCAAGCACGACGCGGATTACGCCGTGCGCGAGACGCCCTGCATCGAAAAGGTCGTCATCGTCCGGCGCGGCAAGTTCCCTCTGCGCATGAACCCGGCGCGCGATTTGTGGTGGGACGACCTGATGCAGAACGCATCGTCCGACTGTCCGGCGGAGCCGATGGATTCGAACGACATGCTGTTCATCCTCTACACCTCGGGTACGACCGGCAAGCCCAAGGGCATTGTCCACTCCACCGGCGGCTACATGGTCGGGTGCTACGCGACGAGCAGATGGATCTTCGACCTCAAGCCGCAGGATCTATTCTGGTGTACGGCGGACATCGGCTGGGTCACCGGCCACAGTTACGTCGTCTACGGTCCGCTCTGCAACGGCGCCACGATCCTGATGTACGAAGGTTCGCCGGACTGGCCCGACCGCGACCGCTTCTGGTCGCTGGTGGAGGCCTACGGCGTGACCGTCATGTATACGGCGCCGACGGCGATCCGGACCTTCATGAAGTGGGGCGCCGAGCCGGTCGAGCGCCACGACCTCTCTTCGCTGCGTTTGCTGGGCAGCGTGGGCGAGCCGATCAATCCGGAAGCCTGGATCTGGTACTACGAGACCATCGGCAAGAAACGCTGTCCGATTGTGGACACCTGGTGGCAGACCGAGACGGGGCACATCCTGATCACCACCCTGCCCGGCATCGACACCATGCGGCCGGGATTCGCGGGTCGTCCGCTACCCGGCATTCAGGCGGCGATTCTGGACGACGACCGCAAGGAGATCGGCGTGGGCGGGGGCTACCTCGCGCTCACGCAGCCATGGCCGGGCATGACCGCCGGCGTCTACGGGGACCAGGAACGGTTCGTCAAAACCTATTGGTCAAAGTGGCCCAACACATATTTCACGGGCGACGGCGCCAAGCGCGACACGGACGGCTATTTCCTGGTCATTGGACGCGTGGACGACGTGCTGAACGTCGCGGGTCACCGCATCGGCACCATGGAAGTCGAATCGGCGCTGGTGGACCATCCCTCCGTGGCGGAGGCGGCCGTGGTCGGAACCGCGCACGAAATCAAAGGCCAGGCGATCACGGCCTTCGTCACGATCAAGGACTCGGCCTCCTCCAGCGTGGACCTGGTGCAGAAGCTCAAGGATCACGTGGTCAAAAAAATCGGCGCTTTGGCACGGCCGGAGAGTATCATCTTCACGGCGGAACTGCCCAAGACGCGCAGCGGTAAAATCATGCGGCGCCTCTTGCGGGACATCGCCAACGGCAAGGTGATGGGCGACGTCACCACGCTGGCCGACGCGACGGTGATAGATAAACTGAAGCAGCAGTATGCCGACAAGGAAAACTGATGCCGGCAAAGCAAGGAGTACAGCCCATGTTTTCCATGCCAATCAAGCCCGCCACCAATCCCGCGCGCGTCGTGCTTTGCGAATCGTTCGATCAGCGCATCCTGCGCGCCGCGCACACGCTCAACCAGCACCATCTGGCGAAGGTGATCCTGCTCGGCAACCCGGATCTGCTGGACCAGGCGGCCGTCGGCAACCGGACGGACCTGAAGGGGATCGAATTGTTCGACTATGAAAGCGCCTCGGTCCAGAAGGAGATCAAAGCAAGCCTGGCGCGCCTGGACACGGCGAAGACGCTGGACCCCACCGATCCGCTGGTGGCGGGCGCCTGGCTGGCGCGAACGGAGCGGGCGGATGTCGCCATCGCCGGCGCGGCCGCCACCGCCACCCATACCATGCGCGTCTTCCTGAAGGTGCTGGGGCTGGCCAAGGACTGCAACACCATGTCCGGGCTGTCGCTGGTGGCCTTCGAGAACTGCCCGTTCATGCGCCACCACCTGGTGGGACTGGCGGACGTCAGCGTCGTGCCGGAGCCGACGGTCGAGCAGTTGGCCGACATCGCCATCCAGTCGGCCGCCACCTACGCGCGGATCACCGGCAACGGCGCCACGGTGGCGTTTCTTTCCTTCTCGACGGCCGGCAGTTCCGACCATCCGGCGGCGCGCCGGATTGCCGAGGCCATGCGGCTGACGCGCCGGCGGAAACCCGAGCTGCAGGTTGACGGCGAGATGCAGATCGACACGGCGCTGGTGCCGGCCGTGGCGGGAATCAAGTCGCCGTCCAGTTCGGTGGCCGGCAATGCCAACGTGCTGGTCTTCCCTTCGCTCGACGCGGGCAACATCGCGGTCAAGATCTTCCAGAAATTCTCCAACTACCGCGTGCTCGGTCCGATCCTCCAGGGCACAGCCCGACCGGTGGCCTATGTCCCGCGCGGCTCATCCGCCGAGGATATCGTCGAGCAGGTGCGGTTGCTGGTTTCGTAGTCCCTCATTCGCCGATGATCTTGACCAGAACCCGTTTGCGGCGGCGACCGTCGAACTCGCCGTAAAACATCTGTTCCCAAGGCCCGAAATCGAGTCTGCCGCCGGTCACGGCAACCACCACCTCGCGGCCCATGATCGTCCTTTTGAGATGGGCATCGGCATTATCCTCCGCCCCGTTGTGCGCATAATTGGCATAGGGCTTTTCAGGCGCCAGCTTTTCCAGCCACTTCTCGAAATCGGCATGCAGGCCGCTTTCGTCATCAGTTCAGGCCAAGTGTCATCGCCGCCATTCAGATCCCGGCATGATCCGTCGCATGAACTCATCGAATAGGGGGACAGTAAATGCGGTGTCACCGTGACTCGGGCTCCAAATCATACCTTTAACTATCAACTGACTCCGCGTCGGTCCGAGAGAAGTTACTTCACGCCCCAATTGTTCAGCGATGTCGCCGGATCGATGTGGGCCGGGACCAAGTTCGGCCATAGCACGCATGTATCTTTTCTCGACGGGGGTCAGCCGGTCAAACCTGACCCGGAAGAAACTTTCGTCCAACGCTGCAACCGCAGCCGTGGAGGCAAGTTCAACATTCTGGAGTGTGATGGGTGATGCGGTGGCGGTGTCCCACGCGTGCTTGCCCCACTCCTGTAAAAAATAGGGATACCTGTGAGTATCCTGAATGATTCGCTCCAAGGCATCCTCGTTCAAAACGACACCGTGCGCCGCGGCAGGTATGCTGATTGCGCTTTTCGCCGCGGTTGGCGTTAGCGGGCCGATCTCAGGGAAGTCAAAAAGTCGCTCGGCATAGGACTTAGCTTGACCCATCCGCCCTCTTAATTGGGGCAGACCCGCTCCAACCAATACCACCGGAAGGCGACGTTGTGCAGCGCGATGTAACGCCGTGATAAGCGCTGCCAATTCGACTTCCTGAACATATTGCATTTCGTCAACGAACAAAACCAGTGCTGTACCGGCCTTCTGTGCGGCTGCGCCAACGGCCTCAAGCAGTGCCTGCAAATCGTGCTCCAGATCGCCATTGTCAGCAAAGCCCGGCTCCGGGTCGAAATCAAAGCCTACCTCTATATCCTCATATTTGAACTTCAAAGCTTTGGCGAAACCAGCAAGCCCTTTTAGAGCGCGATGGGCGAGATCCTTGGCTTGTTCGTTTCGGGAAAGACGCAGCAAGGCTTGCCGCAACTCCGGTGCCAGCAGCGCGGGCAGTGAGCGGCTCTCGGGCGCTTCCATGCGCATGGTTTGTATGCCTCGCGCTTCGGCATCATCCCGCATGCGGTCGAGCAAGACCGTCTTACCTACCCCGCGCAGCCCCACCATCAAGATGCTTTTCGTGGGCAAACTGAGGCGCACGCGCTCGGTCGCTATGCGCACCGTTTCACGCACTTCATCACGACCAGCCAACTCAGGCGGCGGGGTGCCCGCTCCTGGGGCAAATGGATTCGTCACTGGGTTCATATGCGCGAGTGTATAGACATCTTAGCCGGTTTACAAGCGTTTTATAATATGGATAAGGTCGCTCAAGATGGAGATCGATTGCTCTTACTGCTCATCCGCCTCACACCGTGAACACCTTCATTGCCGCAAGCCCCCGATCCTTTTGCTGTTTTGATCGCCACCCGCCAATCTCACCCGGCCTTCAAGGCAATCACGATCTAGCGAGCGCGGGGAAATTTGCTCCGGTGACGGTGACGTATTTCTTGAACGCCACGTAATGATTTTCCGCTTTCGCGCGCTTTTAATGCGCCGGGGATATTGTCGTTCAGTTGCGGCGGCTGACCGCATGATCTACGACGGTCTTACCCTCACACTTCCTGATCTCGGAGGAAAATGAGTTGGCACTTTTCTGGTATTTATCAGGCGAGTTCGTAGATCAAACGCGCGCCGGTTTCAGGGTGGTAAAAAGCGGCGTGGGTTAAATCTGCGAGGAGTGCGCTGATCGCCT
>CAIYGI010000321.1 GCA_903925685.1 uncultured bacterium | reverse complement strand
CGGATTCCGTCGATGTCGTCCACGAATACAGGATCCATGCTCAACACGAGCTTGGGATAGTTGTCCGGAATCGCCTTCAGGACGCCAAACTCGCGTTCGATCGTCTCCGGGGTTGCCAGCAAGTACGCCACCTGCACATAGAGTTTCTCTGCTCGTCGGGTGGCGACGAAATCCACCTCCAGATCGCCAAGTTTTCCGACTCGAAATAGGACAGGTAATTCTGCACCGTCTCGACCCCGACGCGGAGGCGCTGCGATTTGAGGTAATCCGCGATGCTTTTCGCCGAAATCACGCGCCCGGTGTTGTCGAACAGGAAACGCGCTATTCTTTCGAGCAAGGTCACATTGAGGACCTGGTGCCGCCGAACGATGTCTTTCAGGAGAATCGTATTGTTTGCCGACTATACATGAAGAAACATCCGAATCGCCGACAACTTTTCGGTATGGAGAAAACTTAATGCAAACCGGTTGCAGGTGCAACTCTTAATTAAACAGCCAATGGGCGAAGGGCGCATCTGCGAATCGTTACGGTTATGCGGCCCATAGTGAGGAGATTTCCACTTTTTGCTATAGGATTTGTCCTTGTCTTCTGGAGGGACGGGCTCCGTCCCGTCCGTTCCTCGCGCTTTCACTGACTCGCGGCCGACACGGAGGTCGTCCCTCCATAGCTTTGCCCGTCCAAAACTGCAACGATTCGCAGATGCGCCAGTGGGCGAACGGCCAACGCTTTCCGAGGCCAGACGAAATGGATGCCCTGGGGTGGGTGGCATCGCCGAGGCTGTCGCCGTGTCGAGTGGCGCAGGCGGGCAATTTGTGACTGCCACCTTCCACCTCCACCTTCCACCTTACCCCCAGTCCCGTCCCGGCGGACGCCTACGAAACGCCCGCCCGCGAAATGGCGGACGGAGCGTTGTACCTGACGCGCCTGACGAAAACGGCACCGGAACGACCTTCACGGAAAGTGAAAAGCGGAACCTCGACACCCACGGGGGTGACATCTATGGTTCATCGAAGTGATCGGTATCATTGGGAGGCGACGAATGAACGTAAAAACACTTGTTGGTATGACGCATTACGCATTTTTGACCATAATTGTTCTCGGGTTATCCGGGTGCGTTGCCCCGATCACGATCACCAGTACTCCGACGGCCGCTGATGTAACCACTGCGTCTGGCGGTGTCTTCGGCACGACGCCTGTACAAGTTTTGCCGGGCAGTTATCAGATCAAGAAGGTTGGTTACGTCCCCAAAGGCGTGGTTGTTAATGGGATGACTGTGTCACCAGTGAATGTGGAGTTGGAGCGAGAAATTCTGCGTGTGACGCTGACGAGTCGTCCGCCGATCGCCGATGTTCACGATGCGCTCGGCAATATGATTGGCCAAACGCCGTTGAGTGTCGCGGTAACTAACGCGACGCAGAGTTATGACATCCGCAAATTCGGCTACGAATCGAAGAACATCACCCTGACGCAGGAATCTCCCGCTGTCCTGGATGTTGATTTGGGCGGACCCATAGCCGGCATGACGTTGATGGAAATCGTGGTCGGCGACAAAGGGTTGGAAGTCAAATCCAGTATGGTGTTTTCCGAGAAAGACGTCATTGAGCGGTCGCCCAACGTGCGCGCGGTGAAACGGTTGACCGATTTTTCGCCAACGCGCTGGGTGGGCGGTTTTTGTGTTTTCCCCGGCGGTAAGAAACTGCTGATGGAGATATTGGATAAGGAACTCATGCAACCGGGATCGACGGATACGTCCGCATCTTTGCTTTCAAACCTCTGGGCCATGGATGTGGATGCCGCCGGAGGCCTCCAGCGTTGGACGGAGGGCAAGTACCTTGATGAAACCCCATGCTTTTCTGATGACGGCAATTTCGTCTATTTCAGTTCGAGCCGCGCCGGCAAAAACGCGATTTTCCGCATGTCCGTTACAAATCTCAAGGGGCTGGGCATGGTCACTCCCGGCAGCACAGCGGACAGTTTCCCCCAAGTGGCGCCGGACGGTTCCACCCTGATCTGGACTGCCGCGATGGGCGGTTCGGACATCCCGCAATTGTGGAGCATGCCGCTCAAACAGGGCTTGCCGGCTGGTTTGCCCATGCAAATTCGCGAAGGGCGCGAACCGCGCTGGTCGCCCAAGGGCGATCTGGTGTTGTACAGCGCAGTGGATCGCAACATCGGGAAGACCAAAATCTGGACCATGGCGCCGGACGGTTCGCAACCAACGCAGTTGACCACCGGTTCGACCTGCAACGATGTGAATCCATTCTGGTTTCCGGATGGATCCAAGGTAATTTTTGCGAGCGACCGCGGCGTGGCCGGTGGGCGTCAGAATTTCGACATCTGGGTCATGGACACGGATGGTTCCCATCCCAAACAACTCACCACCAACGGTTCGCGCGACGACCATCCCGTCGTCAGCATGGATGGCAAAACCGTCTATTTCCGCTCCAACCGTGGCTTGAAGTGGGACGTCTGGGTCATGGAGATCGCCGAAGAAACCCCATCTGTTCCCAAGGCGAAGTAAGGGATCAGGGTCTTTGCGTCATCCAAACAGAGCCTGTAAATTTGAAGGACAAAGTCGCGGAGTTGACGAGTGAACAGTCGGTTAAGAAGGGTCGCGGTAATATGAAGGCAATGTTCGCAAAATTCTTCCGCCCAATGAGGGGTTTCGTGGAATTTGTCCCACTATTTAGTCGCATCATCGGAAAAAGCAGTCATGCATAAAAAAAGAAGCCCATTTCTCATGTCTGTATTGTTCGTGATTGTCGCAGCCACCTGTGGGCGGACATATGCAGCCGAATATATCCAAAAGGACTTTAGTGCATTATTCGCTGCCATAGGGGATGATTTTGAGTCTAAAACGGCTGCCAAATGGAAAGAGCAACTCAAAAGGCCGCACCCAACTGTGGCCACAATTAGAAAATACTTCGACGACGCAGCGATTGAATTCGGTGTTCCCTCTGAAGTATTGCAGGCAATCGGTCAGGTTGAGGCGAATTGGACACAATTAGGACCTAGCGTAGACCAAGGATGGGGGGTCATGCATTTGGTTCAGAATTCGTATCGGGACACATTGGGTGAGGCAGCCAAAGCGCTTGGATCGGATCCGCAATTACTGAAAGATGATGCAAAGCAGAATATTCGTGGTGCGGCGGCACTACTCGCTCGATATGCGGGGAGTGATCGCGCATCATTTACAAGACTGGAAGATTGGTTTGCGGCTGTGAAGTTGGTGGTGGGGCTCAAAGACGATGATCTTCAGGAACTTGAAGCCATGACTATTTTTGGAGTGATTCTCAAAGGGAGCGTGTCCACCACTCTTTGGGGAGAAAAAATAAGACTACTACCTCACGAAAATGTAAACGTAAAACAAAAAGCCACACGGGGACGAGGCGATATCGCGCCGATGTTAACCGACACAAACAACGGTATTGTGCCGATGTCAACGGACTATGGACCGGCACTTTGGAACTCAGCTGATTCAAGCAACTGGGGAAGTGGCCGAACCCACACCATTGACACATGGGTAAACCACTGGATCGGTGTGGGTACGTATGCCGGAACGATCCAGTGGTTTCGAACTCCTGTAGGTCAAGGGGGGCGGACGGCCCCAAAACTGCGGGAGTTGAGAGCGAAGGGTCGTGGAAGGCGCATTTTCCTGGTCTGAGCGCCACGGGGATGACATGCGAGCGCCCATTATGGCGGTGGACGAGGAGTTGGACGGTCGTCTGCACGGTGCAAAACGG
>CAIYGI010000320.1 GCA_903925685.1 uncultured bacterium | reverse complement strand
CCGAAGTTCCAGCGCACTGTCGATGTTCCCTTCATGCGCATCTCATCCTAAAACAACAAGATGCGGTTGTTGCGGGCTGTTGTTTTCCGTTCCGTTTACTGGGGACACGCTCCTCGGTTCAAGGTAACTTTAGCGCGAGGAGGCGAAACGCCTCGCGCTGCTGCGGATTGGCCTCGGTTGGGCGTTGGAAGCGGGTGGCCTGCTGGCCTTCGCCGACGCGGCAGGTGTTAAGACATAAGGTGGCCAGCGCGCTGAGCAGGCCGTTGAAGCTGCGCAGCGGAAAGCCGCCCTCCGCGCGCTGGTTCTGCTTCTTGGCCTGCGCGTTCAGCGACGGGGTGGCCCGTGCCACGGGGTCGCGCGTGGCGCGGCTTTCCGCCAACTCCTCGTCTACGAACAACAGGGGCGCCCAGGCTTCGCGCAGATGCCATTCGACGTAGTACGCCAGCATGCACAGGAACAAGTGCGCGCGGACGCGCGTTTCCAAACGGTGGCGGATGGGGCGGACGTGCAGGTCCAGTCCTTTGAAGGTTCGGAAGGCCTTTTCGACATCGCCCAGTCGTTTGTACGTCCGCACGGCGTCCGCGGCGGACAGGGTGTCGGCCGGTTCGGGCGTGCGGATGACATAGATGCCATCCAGTGCCGTTTCGCGGGCGATGGAGTCGGCCTTGCGCGACCAGCGCAGTTGGCCGTCGGCAATCTCGACGGCAAAGTGCTTGGCAACCTTGTAGCGGTTGATGACCCGGCCGACCTGCTGGCCGATCTGCGCGGCGCTCAGCGGCTGGGCGGTGCGGCGCGCCACGTGGCGCGCCACCTTGGCCAGCACCGTCTCGGTGGCCTCCAGCAGTGCGGTGCGCGTACGCGCCCGGTCCAGGGCCAGCAAGGGGTTGAAGCACGCGACCAGTCGTTCGCCGGGGAAATCGGGATGCGAGAGTTCGGCCAGGTTCTTCTGGTCAAAGAGCGGCGCGTCGGTTTGTCCGCGGGCTTCGAGCAGCTTGCGGATGTCGGTGCTGCGCAGGCACGAGATCCAGCCACAGCCGCCCAGCGCGCGTAATTTTTCGATTTGCGCGGACGTCAACATGCCGCGGTCGCCCACCAGCACGAAGCGGCCCACACCGAAACGTTGGCGCAGGGCTTCGATTTGATCGGGCACCGTGGTCGGATCGCCTGTATTGCCGGGATAGACGGAAAGGGCCACGGGTCGACCGCCGTCGTCGGTCAAGAGACCATAGGCAATGGACGGTAGTTTGAGTCCGTCACGGTTATGCCCCCGCACCGCCAGCGGACAATGCGCACCGTGATAGGAACTGCTCGACAGATCGTAGAACACGCGCCCGCCGGCGGTCAGGTGCCGAGCCGCGAGTTTTTTCTCGATGAACGGCTGCCGCGCCAACAGCCAGTCCATGGCGGCGTACAGATCGTTTTCGTCGGCCTCCTCCACCGCGAAATCCATGGCCAGCGTCGTGTCGGCGAACCGCGCCGCCGTTTCCAATTTGGAGTCGGGCCGGACCACGCGCTGCGCGATCAGGGCCAGCACCAAGTCGCGCTCGCGGCAAGGCTTGGAGGCAAGCAGTCCGGCCATCCCCAGACGTTCCATCATGCCCTTGACGGCGCGGACCTGTCCGCAGGGCAAGGAGCGTTCGACGGCGAAGTACTCCGCGGCGCCCACCAAGCGCTCGCCCTTGAGCGCAGCCCGCAACGCGGCCAGCGCTGCGGGTGGCAGAGCGGACAGATTAGCCAGCGTGCGCTTGACCGTCCGCTGGCCTACGCGGTGGTCTTCACGCAGCAACACGGCGGGCGGCGACTTCCGGTTGGGGACGATAGCGATGTACATGGGGATAGCATGCGCCACTAATAAGCATTAGTGCAAGGTTATTATGGATATATATTTTATATTACATGGGG
>CAIYGI010000319.1 GCA_903925685.1 uncultured bacterium | reverse complement strand
TTCCGTCTATCCAGGCAATACGGGCGATCCGACAACGGTTCCAGATCAAATCGAAATGCTGCGCAACCGGTTCGGCGTGGGCCGCTTCGTACTGGTGGGGGACCGAGGGATGCTGACTTCAGCGCAGATCGAAAAACTACGGGCAGTCGGCGGTTGTGGCTGGATCTCTTGTTTGCGCAGTAGAGACATTCGTAAACTGCTCGAATCCCGCGGGCAAACAGACGCGCCTCTCTTCGATCAGAAGAATCTGGCCGAAATCTCGCATGCCGATTTCCCCGGCGAACGACTGGTCGCATGTTTCAACCCATTGCTGGCCATGGATCGGGATCGCACGCGCAACGAATTACTCGATGCAACCGAAAAATTGCTGGCCAAGGTGAAGAGTCAAGTGGCGCGCCGCACCGGCAAACCGCTGAGTGCCGCGCAGATCGGGCAGAAGGTCGGACGGATCATCAACCGCTACAAGGTCGCCAAGCATTTTGACATGCAGATCGCCGACGGTCAGGTGGGCTGGTCGCGCAAGCAAGACGTCATCGCCCGCGAAAAGGCGCTCGATGGCATCTATGTCATCCGCACTCCCGAGTCGGCCGACAGCTTGTGCGCAGAGGATGCCGTACGTGCCTACAAACGGCTTGGCGATGTCGAGAAGGCCTTCCGGACTTTCAAGGGCCTGGATCTGCGCGTACGCCCCATCCGCCACCGTCTGGAGGACAGAGTCCGTGCCCACTTGTTTCTGTGCATGTTGGCGTACTACGTCGAGTGGCATATGCGCGAAGACTTGGCGCCGTTGTTGTACGTGGACGAGGACTTGGCGCAAATCCGGGCCACGCGCGACCCTGTGGCGCCAGCCAAACCATCGGAGAGCGCGCTGGCCAAGAAGCAAAGTAAACAATCGGAGAGCGGCTTCCCGCTGCGAAACTTCAACGGCCTGCTTTGCGCGCTGGCCACCTTATGCGTCAACACCTGTCGCGTTGGGGAAGGCAAGCACGCCACGCGGTTCCAACGCCCGACGGAGGCCAACCCACAACAGCGCGAGGCTTTTCGCCTGCTGAATATCAGACTGCCTTGAACCCAAGAAAGTGTCCCCAGTAAACGGAACGAAAAAAACCGGCCATTTCGCGCGCATCTTGTTGATTATCAATGGTTTGCGCATGTATGGAGCATCGAAAAGACGCTGGAACTTCGGGCTAAAAAGCGGAAGATTTGACGCAAAGGCGCTAAGACGCAAAGAAAAGCGCAAAGAAAAGCGGTTGTTGATTTCAACTCAAGAAAGCATTCTTTGCGTCTTTGCGCCTTCGCGTCAATGAATTCGCGCCCATTACTCGTCTGGCTGCCGTTTTCTGGTTATAGATATGCGCTTCATTATGATGATGCGTTTGCCTTGGGGTGTATCGCCGCAAAACCAGCCGCGATGACTACGGCAATTCTTCCCCGCCCTTGTCAATATTTTCCGGCGTAAAGGCTTTCGATTTGAGCGTGATCTCCTTTGCCACCGGCTTCCCGTTCAGAATACTCAACGCGGCGTCGATCGCTTCCCGCCCGCCGGTGGGATATTCGAAACTTGCCGCCAGAATGCCCTGCTTCACGTAAGTCCGGCCCTCCTGAGGCAAGCCGTCGATGCCCACGAAAAGGATATCCTTTTCGCGCCCCGCGGCCTTGGCGGCCAGCCAGGCGCCATGGGCGCCCGGATCGTTGTGTGCATAAACCAGCTTTATGTCGGGAAAGCGCGCCAGGGCAGATTCCATTTCCTTACGCGCGTCGGGCTCCAGCCATTTCATGTCGGCCTCGAAGACGACCTTGATGCCGGTCTGCTTGATGCTCTCGCGAAACCCGGCGTTGCGATCCTGGCCGGGCGTGGAGGTCATCAGCCCTTTCAACTCCACCACCTGGCCCGCGCCGTGGAGTTTCTCGGCGATCCAGCGGCCCGCGGCGCGGCCGATGCGGCGATTGTCGGCGCCGATGAAACAGGTGAACTGGTCGCCCACCAGGCGGCGGTCGAGGACGATCACTGGTATGCCCTTCTTAAACGCCGCGGCCACGGGCGGCGTGAGCGGCACGGCCTCCTTTGGCGAGACGATCAGCAGATCGACCCCGGCGGCGATAAATTCCTCGATTTGCGCACGCTGTTTAAGCGTATCGTTCTGGGCATCCTTGTAGATTAGCTTCAACTCTGGATGCGCCGCGGCGCTTTTCTTGATGTCAGCGTTCATCTGCACACGCCAGGGCTCGCCCAGATTGCACTGGCTCATGCCAATGGTGAAACTCTTTTGCGCCAACGCGCCGGTGGTCAGCATACCGCCCATGAGCATGGAGAGGATCAAGGTCTTTTGCATTTAATTTCCTTTCGTTTTAGTCACGCAATGTAACACTTCCGGAAGCCAGAATCCAGAAATCAGGACTTATCCAAATCTTCGCCTAACGTCGTTCCGACGTTTCATGCTCGATCATTTCGCCTTGCGCTCACGCGGCGGCAGGGGCCTGCCGCCCTCCAGAAAAATGTTCCAGCCAATCTCTATACCATTCCTTGGAGGGCGACGGGCCTCCGTCGCCGCGTGAACAGGTGCGAGAGGCTCATCAGCGACACGGCCGCAACGCGCTAAGGCGAGAATTTGTCTTCTGACTTCTGAATTCTGTCTTCTGACTTCTGTTTTTCATCTTTTCGTTCCTTTCTGGAAAATGACGGCCACTACGATGATCATTCCCGTGAGCATCAGGCGCGCGGCTTCGCCTACCGCGTTGATGCTGAGGATTTTTTCGAGGTAACCGATGGTCAAGGCGCCGAGCAGCGTCAGACCCACGCCGCCGCGTCCGCCCGCCAGGCTTGTGCCGCCCATTACGACGATCGCGATCGCCGTCAATTCGTAGGATACGCCGGCCTCGGGATCGCCCTGCAATTCCTGGGCGGCCTGGCACAAGCCCGCCACCGCGCTGAACAATCCGCATAACCCGTAGGCCAGCAACTGGGTGGCCTTGACAGGCACGCCAGACAAACGCGCCGCCTCTTCGTTGCCGCCGACCGCGTAGACATAGCGTCCCCAGCGCAGGCGCGCGAGAATCAACGCCGTCACGGCCAGGCAGACCAGAAAGACCACCGAAACCACGGCCACGTTGTCGTGCCAGATTCTGGCATTCAAGGCGTTGAAAATGGCCGGTGTCTCCACATAACGATAGGCGCCGTCGGCCTGCTGCACCGCCGACGAAATTTTTTGTCCGCCGGAAACCCATTTGGCCAGGCCGCGCGCGAAGACCATCATCGCCAGCGTGGCTATGAACGGCTGCAGGCGGAACTTTGCCACGAGCCCGCCTGACGACAGTCCGCCCGCCAGGCCGGCCAGCAGGCAGGCCGCGATCGCCGCGGTGGCCGGCCAGCCGCAATGGATCGTCAGCATCGAGAAAAGCACGGCATTCAAACCGACGAGGCTGCCCACCGACAGGTCGATGCCGCCCGCGATGATGACCACGGTCAGTCCGCAGGCCAGGATGCCGAAAACGGATATCTGCCGGAACATGTCGCGATGCGTGGACCATTTGTAAAAGGCGCCGTCCGCGTTGAAAATTACGCCGAGGATGACGATGCAAATCAGCGCCAGCAAGGCCCGCGCAAACGGCGAACGAATCCATCGCCGGCCTTGTTCCGTCATGTCCGATCGTTTCATGCCGCCGCTACCTCTCCCATGGCCGCCCGCATGATGCCTTCGGGCGTGGCTGTCTGGCGGGACAGTTCCGCCGTGACGCGACCGCCATGCATTACCAGAATCCGGTCCGCCAGTGCCAGCAATTCCGGCATTTCAGAGGTGATCAGCAGGATGCCCAGGCCCTGCGCGGTCCATTGGTTCATCAATTCGTAAAAAGGGGGTATCCACTTGACGCAAACGACCACAAGGTGTAGTGTCCGTGGGCATGGACGACCGCATAGGACCCAAGGCCGGAATCGACTATCCGCGCACGTACCAGGAGTTTGTGGAATGGTTTGGGGATGACGCGGC
>CAIYGI010000318.1 GCA_903925685.1 uncultured bacterium | reverse complement strand
GGAATGCGAGCGGACATAATGAATATAGTGATATACCACCAATATATCGCCTGTCAAGACCAAATTGCATCTTTTTTCAGATTCATCTAGGAAATTTACACCTGCGCACTCCCTGCCCTCTCTCTACGCGCGGATCATGGAGGGATCCCTGTAGTTGACAGGGTTATTTGCGCAGAAGACATACTGATTCAACCCGCCGCTTATGCCGATGGGGTCGTTGGAGAGCCAGCGGCCGGTGACGGGGTCATACCATCGCGCCCGGAAGTAATAGAACCCCGTTGCCCACGAATACTCCCGCCCCTGCCAGAGGTAACGGTTGCCCACGGCCGATTTGGCCATCGGCTGCCCTTCGCCATCGGTCACCCCGAGTACCCGACCCCAGGCGTCATACCGGTACTGCTCCACGATCTTGCCCGAACCATCCGCCAAGGCATGCACCGTGCCCAAGCGATCCGTGATCGGATAGTATGTGGCCACGTTCGATCCGGCGCCGACCGTCAGGGCGAGCAGGTTGTCCACGCCCGGCCCCCAGACATAGGACCGGATCACCCCGCCCGTCGCGTCGAGGTCGGCCAGGACCTGGGCGCCGTCGTACAGGTGCGATATGGTTGTCGCCCCGTCGAAGGTCCATGTCCGCCGTCCCGCGGCATCATACCCGTACGTCTCCGCCAAGACGCCGCCCGTGCTGACGCCGGTGAGTTGGTATTGTCCGTTCCACCCGAGGCTCACCGCGTTGCTGAACCCACTGCCCGAGTAGACGATGCCCGTCACGCAACCGGCCTCGCTGTACGTGTACTGCCCGCCAGTCACCACTCGCACGAGTATGGTGTTGGTGGCATAACCCACGTTGCCGGCTGCGTCGCCGATGGCCGCTACGAAGGTCTGCGTACCGGACTGGACGGGCACGGCCGGCATCCAGAAGGAGTTCCCGGACACGTACGGAGTCTGCGCCACGCCGTTGCTCACCCAGAGTTGCCCGAACGCCTCGTTTGTCCCGATGGTCTCCGACGACGTGCCGCTGACGTCGACATGCAGGATGTCGGCGAAAGCGTTTGAGGAGGAAGCCGTCCAGCCCAGCAGCCGGTTGCCGTTCGCGGCGTTGGTGTAGTCCACCGTCAAGTTATCGCGGGCCTTCTGGGTGCGGTTACCGACAAGGTCATAACTCCAGGCCGACACGGATACCGCTTCGCCGTCGTCGCTCGCCTCGGAAACCAGCCGGTCCAGCGAGTCGTAATCGTACGCCACGGCCGTTTCTTGCCCCTGGCCAGTCCGCACGAGGTTCGTGACCAGCCCGGCGGCGTTATACCCATAGGCAAACGACCGCAAAACGCCACCAGTTGAATTACGCCAGGCAATGTTGGTCACTTGATTCATCGCATCGAAACCATACACCACTTGAATTCCGACAGCAAGATTGCTGACGCTCGCCAATAGCCCGTTGTTGGAATCATAGGCGTATTGGAACTGTCCCGCTGCCGTGGTTCGGGAACTCAACCGTTCGGCAGCATCGCAATCGAGGATTGCCCGGTCGATTTATCCCGGTTTGGGTGGCCGATTTAGGCGCCGCGAATACGCAGTATCACCAACAAAACCAAAGGTCGTTTGTGAGAAGTGTTTTTACTCCACGAAATCTCGGGACAGTGTTTGTGGACACGCCTTCATAATACGCGACTATACAGCTTCGTTCTGGATATTTTGGCATAATGTACAAGTAATTCGTTCCGACCACAACGTATCGAGGGCTCATTTCACGGACGGCTTCCGGCAGTCGCTGATCCGTTTTATACCTATAACCGTTATTGATGTCCCAAAAACTCAGAGCTTTCTCACCATCAACAAGCGACGATGTCATAGCCCATTCGTTAGTGTACTGCTTGTACTTAGCGATCATTTGCCGTGAGGCACAAAGCAACTCTGTGTGATTAGCATTGAGGATGTGTCTTTTACCCAACCAGTTTCCAACGGCAATTGTAACAATGCCTGCAACAAGATTGGCGATGGCAAGAATGGCACATATGATTATTGGGGCACATATGGTTATGAAAAGCCAAGTTTTGAGGCTTCTAATTTTCAGGTGGTATTTCATGTATAACCTGCCGCGGTCGTGGCATCGGCAGTCACCGCATCGATTTCGGCCTGTAGTTCCGCCGCTTCGTCCGCAGCGGCCAGGTCAGCCGGCGTGACGAGGTAGAGCGTGAGGCCAACGCGGGCGGGATCCCGCGATCGCAGGTCGGTGTCGTAGCCGTCGTCGCTCCAGGCGGGGCGGTTCCAGATCGAATCGTCGGTATAGGGTACGCTGCCGATGACGGCGTTCGTGGCGTTGAGGAAGATAATGCTGTCGAGTCCGCGAATCTGGATGCAGGTGACTGGATAAACGTTGAGTCCCCAATGATCGGCGACGATAAGGTCGTTGCGGAAGGCAACCGGGAAGGCAGCCAGCGAAGCGGGTACGGACTTGTCGACAGGTTGGATGAACAGGCCGAGGTCGGGAGGGTACGGCAGGGTCAAACCGCGTTGGACGATGAACTCCTGCGCCACGTCCGAAAGCGAGGCCAACGGCGCTTTGGCGTCATCGATGTAGAAGAAGGCGGACGCGATCAATTCCGGTGCCAAGAGCAATGCGAGTGTCAGAGCCAGACCTGTGGTACGTGCGCGCCCACTTTTTTCGTAGCGTCGTTTTGCATGCATTATGTGTTTCCTCCATCCCGTGTACAAACTGTATCCGAAAAACAAGAGGCGCGGACACCTGCCCACGCTCTCTTGAGGGACCGCGAAGCCCCGGGAAGGAACATGAAACAGGGCCGCGCCAGCCTGGCGCGTCCCCGCATGTTCGTTCCTTCCTTCAAATTCGCGGTTTTCAAGAGAACGAATCTTGCGATAACGCAAAATTTATAGTTTTGTGCCGTTTTCGGAATCGTTCGTTTTCTCCTCGTTATACGTGGCCTGCACAAAGCGCGGCCACAACTTCACGGAGTAAGGACCACACGCGCCGGGATTGCAGTTCTTTTTTGACCGGCTATTCCAAATCCGTGCGTGGCTTGAGGAAACGGTTTTGGATCCGCTCCATGTACAGATAGATGGCGGGCGTGACGAAGAGCGTGATGACTTGCGCAAAAATCATGCCGCCCACAACCATCAGACCCAGCGGCAGGCGGCTCTCGCCGTCCGCTCCATATCCGAGGGCGATCGGCAGCGTGCCGAAGATCGCGCACAGTCCGGTCATCAGGATCGGGCGGAAGCGCACCAGGCAGGCATCGTAGATCGCGTCGCGGCTGTTCATCCCCTCGCCGCGGCGCTGGATGGCGAAGTCCACCATCAAAATGCCGTTCTTCGTGATCAGGCCGATCAGCACAAAGAGGCCGATGTAGGCGTAGATCGACAACTCGCGACCGAAAATGAACAGCGTCAGGAGTCCGCCCAAGGCTGCCACCGGCAGCGTCGTCAGAATCGTGAAGGGATGGATGTAGCTCTCGTACAGCACGCCCAGCACGATGTACTTCAGGAAGATGGCAATGATCAGCAATATTCCCAGGCTGGCGATGGAGCGGTGGAATTCCAGCGCGTCGCCCGTGAACTGTCCGGTGACGCCCGGCGGGATCACGGCGGCGGCCTTGGCCGCGATCGCCTTGGTGGCGATCCCGAGCGGCATGCCGGGCGGCAGGCTGAAGGAGAGCGTGGCCGATTCCTGCTGCTGGGAATGCGGGATGGACTGCGGGCTCGCATCCTCGGTCCAGGTGACCAGCGACTGCAGCGGCACAAGCGCTCCCGTGAGCGGAGAGTGCAGATAAAGGCTGGACAGGTCGCCCGGCAGGCGCTGGTATTCCTTGGCGACTTCGGCGATGACCTGATACTGGTCGTTTTCGGTCGTGAACTGCGTCACGTAGCCGCCGGCGTAGCCCAGTGCCAGGGAGGTTTCGATCGCCTGCGCGGTCAGCCCGAGCGAAGAGGCGCGGTCGCGCTGGATTGTCCCTCTCAGGCGCGGCATGCTGAGCTTGATGTTGTTTTGCACACCCATCAGGAACGGGATCCGGCGCAGCTCGCCCTCCAGCGCCTGAGCCGTGGCATAGACCTGTTCGCGGTTCATGCCTTGCAGCATGTAAGCGTAATCGCTGCCGAGCGCGGTGGGGTCGCCGCCGCTGCTGATCTTGAGCACCGGGACCGGCGACAGGAAGCAGACGCCGTCGGGCAGCGCGAAAAACTGCCCCATGAATTTCGTCACGTAAAAGTCGATGTTGTGCTTGCGCGCGGTAGGCGGCTTAAGACGGATGAAGACGAAGCCCATGCTCTGGTCGGGGCCGATCTGGTATCCGGTGACCGAGCCCACGCGGTCCACATCCGGATCCTGGCGGACGATGTCGGCGATTTTCGACTGGAAGACGCGCATCTGGTCGGTGGAAGCCCCGAGCGGCATGATTATGGCCCCGCGGATGAAACTGCTGTCGCCCTTGGGCAGGAACGTTTGCGGCAGGATGAAAAAGAAGGCGATTGTTCCGGCGATGCAGGCCACCCAGGCGATGACGGCGGTCCATTTGTGTCGGAGCTGCCAGTTCAAAGCCCTGCCGTAAGCCTGGGTCAGGCCGTGGATTGTGCCGTGGATGGCGCGCTGCACGGCATTTGGTTCCTTGTGATGCTTGATGATGTGGGCGCACATCATGGGCGAGAGAGTCAACGCCAACAGCGTGGAGACAACGACCGCGAAGATCACCACCACCGCGAACTCCTGTAGGTTGCGGCCGACGGCGCCGCCCATGAAGACGAGAGGCGAGAAGACGATGATCAGCGCCGCGCTGGTAGACATCACGGTAAAGGTGATCTCGCGCATGCTGTGTACGGCCGCCGGGATTGGTTTCTCGCCGGCTTCCATGTGGCGGACCGTGTTCTCGAGCACGACGATCGCGTCGTCCACCAGGAATCCCACCGCCAGCACTATTCCCATCAGCGACAGCGTATCGAGGCTGTAACCGGAGGGTAGCATCAGCAGCATCGTACCCAGCAGCGAAACCGGCAGCACGATGGCCGGAATCAGCGTTTCACGCAGACGGCCCAGGAAGAGAAAAATGATCAGCACGACCAGAAACAGCGCGACCAGCACGGTGATTTCGACGTCGCGCAGCGACTCGCGGATAGGCGTGCCGCCGTTGTACATCATCTCCGTATGGATCTCGGGCGGCAGTTCGGCGCGCACGGCGGCGATGGTCGCGACGATGCTGTCGGCCACCTCGACGGTGTTGGCCCCGGCCACGCGCGAGATCAGCATGATCACGCACTTGTCCCGCGTCGGCGAGCCGGCCTTGTCGAACCGCAGGTCGACGATATCGTTGTTGAGGCTGTCCACGCAGTGCGCCACGTCCTTGAGACGGACAGGCGCGCCGTTGCGCGTGGCGACGATCAACTCCGCATACTCGGCGGCCGTGCGCAGCTGGCCCATCGGCTCGATCAGGAAAGTGCGCGACGGACCGTTCAGGCTGCCGCCCGGAATGTTGACCGTGCCGGCTTTCAGGGCCAGGGCGAGTTCGTCCACGCCGATCTGGAAGCTGGCCAGTTTCTCGGGCATGTACTGGATGCGCACGGCGCGCTGGGCGCCGAGGGTCTGGACCTTGGAAACACCCTCCAGCATGCTGATCTTCTTGGCGACCAGATGGTTGGCGTAGTCATAGAGGTCGCCGCCCGAGAAGGTTTCGGAGTGCATCAGCACGACGGCCGTGGGCGTTTCGGAAGGGTTGAACTTTTGATAAGTGGGCGGGCTGGGCAGGTCGTTCGGCAGGTTGCGCGTGGCGCGCGTGATGGCCGCCTGCACGTCCGGCGCGAGCAGGTCGACGTTGCGGTGCAGGGCGAAGGTGAGCGTGATCGTGGTTGAACCGGAGCGGTTGTCGGCGATCATGTTCTGCAGGCCGTTGATCTGGGTGAATTCGTTCTCCAGCGGCGTGGCCACGGCGGAGGCCATGGTGGCCGGACTGGCGCCGGGATAGAATACTGAAACCTGAATCACCGGGTAATCCACGGTCGGCAGGCTGTTGACCGGCAACCGAAAATAGGCCCATAAGCCGAACACCGACATTACGACCGTAAGCAGGATCGTCGCGATCGGGCGACGGATGAAAATTTCGGAGAAACTCACGGCTTGACTCCATTCGTGACGGCGGTGGCGGCGGGACCGGCGACGGGACCGGCGGCGGGAACCTCGCGTACGGAAGCGCCGGGATACAGCATGAGCTGACCAAGTACGACAACCGAATCGCCCGGGGCGACGCCTTCAAGCACCTGAATGCCGTCGTTGTTGCGCACACCGGTCTTGACCAGGCGCATCTCGGCCTTGCCGTCCTTGACCGCATAGAGGTAGGCGCCGTGTTTGCCGAATTGGATGGCGGCTTCCGGCACCATCACGGCCTCGCGCGCGATGCCCGCCTGCACGCGGATCGACGCGAACTGGCGCGCCCAGAGTTTCAGATCGGGGTTCGGCACCTGACCGCGCAGCAGGATGGTTCCCGATTGCGTGTCGACCGCGTTGTCCAGAAAGACCAGTCTGCCGGTGTAACGGTTGGTGTCGCCATTGGGCAGCAGTTCGATGGATACCGGCCCCGCCGCCATTGCCTGGCGCAGGACGGTCAGGTATTGCTCCGAGACGGAGAATTCCACGAACAACGGATCGTAGCTGCGGATGTTGACCAGCCGCGTCTGCCCGGCCCCGACCAGGTTGCCGTTGTCGACGAAGCGCTTGGAGCAAACGCCAGCCATGGATGCGGTGATGGTGCAGCGTGCCAGATTGAGACGCGCGAGATCAAGCGCGGCCTCGTCCATTTGCAGTTGCGCCGCGGCGGATTGCGCCTTGGCGGCGAGCGTGTCGAAGTCCTCGGGCGAAACCAGCTTCTTTTCGAGCAGGGCACGGTAACGCTCCAGCGTCGACTGGCTGAGTTCAAGATTGGCGCGGTCGGCCGCCCGCATGCCCTCGGCTTGGCGAACGCGCGCCACGTAGTCGCTGGGATCGATCTGGAACAGCGGCTGACCGTTGGTGACCACGGCGCCATCGCTGATGAAGGTTTCTACAAGCGTTCCCGAGACCTGCGGCACCACATCCAGATTGACCCGTTCCTCCGTATGCCCAAACGCGGTTATGACAATCGGCGTGTCCAGGGTGGCCGCGGTGGCGGTGCGCACGGCGCTGGGCGGAAAGACGGGCGGTCCTCCGCGTTTGCCGCAGGCGCTGACAATCAAAACCAGCGCCGCACAGGTTGCGAGCGTGCCGGATAGTCGGATGGAAGGATACATGACTTAGGGCTCCTTTGATGGGGTGGGGGATAAGATTGCCACGATGTCACTAATAAGGTGTTCGGTGTTCAGTGTTCGGTGTTCTGGAATTCCATTCTCGCCGGTTACCTCAGTGACGGTCCAACGGCGTTTCTTGTATTTCTCCGCTGTTGACTCTTGCTTCATCGGTCATTTTACTCCGAACACAGTTTTTACTAACACCTAACACCTAACACCAAACACCTTCGCAGTTACTCGCCGACTTCAATCCTGCCGCCTGGTTCCATGACGCCGACCGCATGCGCCAGCGTCGCCAGCGTGGTAAAGACCGCCTGGCGCGCGGCGATGCGTTGACTGCGGGCCTGGGCCAGTTGCTGTTCGGCGTTGAGCAGGTCGAGGATCGTCTTCAGGCCAGACCGATACATGTTGAGGGCCAGGTTGTAGGCGGCCGAGCCACTGCTCTCGAAGGATGTGGCGAAACTGTATCTTTGAACCGCCGTCTCGTAGTCGGCGTGGCGTTTCCAGACCTCTGCGCTTACCGCCAGTTCGGCGCTTTGCAACTGCGCGCGGGCGGCCTCGGCCTGGGCCAGCGCGGCGCGCTTGGCGCTGCGCGTCTGGAATCCGTCGAAAACCGTCCACTGCAGGCTGACCCCGGCGCTGTAGGCCCAATCGTTGTCCTGCAATCCCTGGTTTCCCGGCGTACCGCCAAGTTCCGCGTAATTTTCCTGCGCCAGCGAACCGTTGAGATAGAGCGAGGGCCAGAGCGGGGCGGCGGCGACGCGCACGGCGGCCTCGCGGGCGGCCACCGTGGCGCGCAGTGCGGCGATATCGGGACGCTGCCGGATGGCCGACTCGATCAGCGATGTCAGATTGGTCTGCGTGAGGGCATCGGGCATATCCGCGACTGGCGCCACGACGGCCAGCGGGGTGTCGGACGGCAAACCGACCGACTGAACCAGCGATCCCTGAGCGGTGCGCAGATGTCCGCGCGCGCCCGCCAGATTAAAGAGCGCCTCATCGTAGGAGGACTGTGTCTGAAGGACATCTAGTTGCGTGCCCAGTCCGGCGTCGTTGCGCGCTTTGGCGGCGTCGAGCGCCTGCTTGGCATCGTTTACGCTGGTCTCTGCGGCTGTCACCTCGGACTCGGCGCTGACCCGGTCGTAGTAGGCCATGGCCACCGCCAGCAGCACATCTTGAATCGCGCCGTTGAAGGTGAAGTTGGCAGCGTACACCGTCTGCATGGCCTGCTCGACCGCGGCCGAACGGCCGCCGCCGAAGTTGATCACGAGGTAGTTCAACTGCAGGCCCGGCCCGTAAACCATGCTGCCCTGGTCGAAGCTGTCGGGCTGCGCCTCGATGCCCCTGCGCGTGATTCCGGCCGTGGCCGTAAGGGTCGGCAGGAAATAGCCGTTGGCCTGGTCCACCTGCGCGGAAGCGGCGCGCGCCTGGGCCCAGGCCTGGCGTGTGGAGGGGGCATTTTGCAGCGCCAGGTCGGAGAGCGCCGCCAGCGAAAGCGGCTGTTTGAGATCGGGACGCCGGGCGGCGCGCAAATCGCGCCAGGTTTGGTCGGTGCGTTGCGCCGCGGCGGGCGGCGACCAGACGGACGTGCGCGAAGCCGGCGCCGGCGCCGATACGCACCCCGCCAGAGCCAGTCCCAGACCGAATGTCAGCGCGGCCGCAATTCCGGCCCGTTTTACCACGATGCGCGTGTTCTCGCCCGCATGAATACGCATGTCTATTCCTCTATACAAGGCCGAACTCCGCTTCGACAATCTCAAGCATGATGTGCATCGCCAGTTGATGCACTTCCTGGATGCGCGCGGTTTCTGGTGCGGCTACGATCAGTTCGCGATCGCCCTTGCCGGCCAGCGCGCCGCCGGTCTTTCCGAGCAGACAGTGAACCTTCATTCCGCGGGCGCGCGCCGCGACGCAGGCATTGACCAGATTCGGGGAATTACCGCTGGTGCTGAAGAGGACCAATAAATCGCCCGGACGGCCCAGCGCCTCGACGGGGCGGCTGAATACGGCGTCGAAGCCGAAATCGTTGCCGATGCAGGTCAGCGCCGTCGGGTCCGCGCACAGCGCCACGGCTGGCAGCGGGGCGCGGTTGGTTTTGAAGCGGCCGGTCAGTTCCTCGGCCATGTGCATCGCTTCCGCGGCGCTGCCGCCGTTGCCGGCCAGCAGCACCTTGCCGCCGGAGCGCAGTATGCCCACCAGTTCATCGCCCATGGCCGCCAGCGTCGCGGCGTGGCATAAGCTGGCCGTCACAACTTGCGCGCAACGCGCGATACTGGCGGCGACCGCCGTTTCGCTCGATGTAATCGTTTTTATTTTTTTCATGATATTGTTCGCGGGACAGAATACGCCAGATAAAGGTGAAAAAGGAAGTAAAAACGCACGACATTAAATAGTTAGTAACTGCATGCCACGGAATTGACGCGGCGGGGCGAAGGCCTGTAATATAAAAGCCAACCCGACAATGAATGCGGACGGGTGATGCGAGGCGGAGACATGAATGTAACGGAACATCTGATTGTCGAAGGCGGGCCCGAACGCGGACGGTCGCTGGCGGTCGCTCCGGAAGGTGTGCGGCTGGGACGCTCGACGCGCAACGATTATTCGCTCAGCGACAACTCGCTTTCGCGTTTTCATTGCCGGTTTTACTTCGAGACCGACGGCACGCTCTGGGTGGCCGACCTTGGCAGTTCCAACGGCACGCTGGTGAACGGCGAGGCCGTCCAGGAATGCCGTTTGAAAATCGGCGACATGGTAGTCATCGGCAACACGGAAATTCGCGTTATCAATGCCGGCGGCGCGGCGGCGGCGGATGCCGGCGCAAAAGCCGGCGAGGGGCAGCGCGCGGCGTTACCGGGCACCGGTCTTCCGCTGCCGGATGCGGCGCCAGCGGCGGTGGATCTGGGGCTGCGGCCTGAGCCCAAGTCGGCGCAGGGTCTGCGTGGTTCACCGTTCCGCGCAATGCTGCTGGGGTTACTGGTCCTGATGGCGATTCTGGCATTGATCCCCTGGGGCCGGCGCTGGCTGCAGGCCAGGAAGGCGGCCCGCGATCCGGTGGAAATCGCGCTGGCCGAACCGCCCGCGCCGATCGAGGTGCGTTACGAAAAGGTCGAGGCCACCACCTCCAACATCTTCCGTTACGCGCTGGACATTCAAAACAACACGCTGCGTGTGCATTTGGACGACCTGGCGGCCAACCGGCACATTCCGCGCGAGAAGCGGGTGGACCCGGAACTGCTGCGAAGCCTGGCGCGCGCGGTGGCTTCGAAGGGCTTTTTCGAACTGCAGGCGGAGTATCGCGGTTCCGCCACGAACGCCTACGACACCTACGATCTTTCGGTCACGCTGGGCCGGCAGACGCTGCGCGTACGGGTGATCAACCTGGTTGAACCGGACGCCTTCAAGGCGGTGCGCGAGGCGGTCGAGGTCTTCGCCAACAACGAACTTGGCCTGCAGGCCCTGTCGCTGCCGCCGGAAGAGTTGACATCCAAGGCGCGCGATTCGGTGGCGCTCGGAAAACGGCTCTACGAAGCGCGCGAGGTGCGGCCTGGCAATCTGTACGACGCCATCAGGGCCTTCCAGGAGGGCGAGTGGTACCTGGAAACGGTAACCGCGAAACCAGACTTTTACGCGGAAGCGGTGAGCAGCCGGCAGGAGTGCGAGCGGCAGTTGCAGAAACGTTACGACGACCTCTGGTTCCAGGCCGAGCGCGCCGGGAAGCTGCGCGACTGGAAGGAGTCCGGCGACTACCTGCGCGTGATTCAGGAACTGATCCCCGACCGTTCTGACGAACGGAACAAGAACGCCAGCCGCAAACTTCTGGATGTCGAACGGCGATTGTCAGCGGAGGTGCGGCCATGAGTCGGAACGATTTTTTAATTTGCGCGGCCGGCGCCGGGCGCCGAATGGCGGCGGTGGCGATCGCGCTGGCGCTGGGATGCCCGGCGGGCGTGCCGCTTTGCGGCGCGGCGACGGCGGACAAACTGGCGCAAGTGCGTGTGGAAAGCGTGCCGCCGGGCGCCACGGTCGTCTGCGACGGCGTCGTGCGCGATACGTCGCCGCTGACGCTGAACGTGGACGATGGCGAGCACCTGATCACGGCATCCAAGGCGGGCTATGTCGAAACCCGGCAGACCATAACGACGGCGCGCGGCCAGCGTACGGTGGTCAACCTGCAACTCGACCCGGTCACCGGGCTGGTCGTCATCGAGAGCCGCCCCGAGGGCGCGGACATCGAAATCAACGGCGTGCACAGGGGCCAGGCGCCGCTCCTGGCAACCGACCTGCCGCTGGGCCATTACCGTGTGGCCGCCAGCGCCTCCGGTTACGCCCGGCGCGAGGTTGACCTGACGATCGAAAACCGCACGCCGCAACGGCTGGCGATCATGCTGCCCAGCGATTCGGCGACCCTGGCGGTGAGTTCCGAGCCGCCCGGCGGCAGCGTGACGATCGACGGCACCCCGCGCGGCACGACGCCCTGCAGCGTGGACCGGGTGGCGGCGGGCGAGCATGCGGTCGTAATCGCGCTGGACAAGTTCAAGCCGTGGACGCGCTCGCTCAAGGTGCAGGCCGGCGACGAACTCAAGCTGGCCGCCACGCTGGAAAAACAGCCGGCCAGCCTGCGCATCAGTTCCGATCCCGCCGGCGCCAGTGTCTTCGTCAACGATGAGCCCCGCGGCAAGACGCCCGTAGTGGTCGATAATCTCGTGTCCGGCGACATTGCCGTGCGCGTTGACCTGGCGGGCTACGCCGTAGCAACACAGACCGTGACCCTGGCCGCCGCCGAGGAGCAACCGGTAGTTTTCCAACTGGTGCGCAATGTGGGCAGCCTTGAAGTTACGACGGCGCCGGCCAATGTGCATGTGCTGGTGGATGGCATGGATCGCGGCGCCACGCAACCCGGCGACAGCGAGGGCGTCTCCGCCGTACTGCGGCTGGACGATCTGCAAGCCGGATCGCGCCGGGTGCAACTGAAGGCCCAGGGCTTTTTCCCCATGGAACGTACGGTCACGATCGAACGCGGCGGCACGGCCAGTCTCAAAGAGGCAATGAAGCGCAAGTTCGAGCCCAACACTGCCATACGCCTGCGGGGTGGCGACGTGTTGGTTGGTCTGCTGAGCCGGAAACTGCCGAATGGCGCTATCGAGCTGGAAACCAGCGTCGGTATTTTCAAGACCGTCCCGGCGACCGAAGTGATCGGCGTGGACCCGATCGCCGCCGGCGGGAAGTGACGGGTTAAGCCGTTTCCGGAAACAGATGATCCAGAAAGCGGCGGGCGACTTCCAGGCCCTCGGGCGGCGAGATGGCCATGTCGGGGCTGATCTCGACGATCCAATGACGGCCGCGGCGATGGTCCACCAAAAAATCCACCGCGGCGACCGGCAGTTCAAAGGCTTTTACGGCGCGCTCCGCCACCCGCGCCAATTCAGGATTGACGGCGCCGGTGATGATCTCCACCTCGCCGCCGGTGTGGTAGTTGCTCGTCAGGCGCACCGTCACCCGCCGGCCCGCGGGCGGCACGGCGTCGGGCGCGGTTCCCAGCCGTGCCAGGCTGCGGCGGGTTTCGGCGTCGGTCGGAATCCGGTGGCTGGGATCGCGGCGGGTTTCGATGGCGTTCTGACGGATGATGAGCTGCCAGACGGTATGCCGGCCGTCGCCCGTCACGGCGGCGGGGCGGCGCAAAATGGCGGCTACCAGGCGGCCGGCGACAAGGATCAGCCGCTGGTCTTCGCCGGAGACCATGCGTTCCAGCACCACCTGGTCCTCGTAGCGCCGGGCGAAGGCCACCGCGGCGCGCAATTCTACGGACGTGCGCACATCCACCGAGACCCCGCGTCCGCCCCATTGCATGGCGGGTTTGACGACGATGCGGCGCTGACGGAGCAGGAATTTCAAGGCCTGGCCGGCATTTTCGTATAACGCCTGGCTGGGCACGGAGAAATTCCGCGAGGCCAGGAAGCGGTTGGCGGAAACCTTGTTTTGCGCAAGATGAAAGGTGGCAGCGCCGACGCGATCGGTGAGCGCATTGTAACAGCGCACCGCCCGCGCGCCGTGGCGCAGGACAAAAATCGGAGCGACCGGATCGAGCACCTCGATCTTAATGCCGCGCCTGCGGGCTTCATCGGTGATGGTGGTCGTGTAGATGGTGTTCATATTCGCGCGTATGATAACATCCCGCCCGGACGAGGCAAAATATGAATGAACTCTCTGCGTCAACCAGGGTGACAAGCCGGATGTCCGAGTCGCCGTTGTTTCTGGGCCTGGATTCCAGCACGCAGGGGCTCAAGGCGGCGGCCGTGGACGAAAGCTGCCGGGTGGTCGCGGAATTTGGCGTCAATTTCGACGCCGACCTGCCCGAGTACCGCACCCGCGGCGGCGTGCAGCGCGGTCCGGACGGACTGACGGTCACTTCGCCGCCGGTGATGTGGGCGGCGGCGCTGGATGTACTCTTCGACCGTATGCAGGCGTCCGGCTTTGTCTTCGACCGCGTGGCGGCCGTTTCGGGCGCGGGCCAACAGCATGGCAGCGTGTACTGGCGGCGCGACGCGCGTGCCTTGCTGCAAGGAATGAGCGCGGAAAAGCGCTTGCGCGAAACGCTGCGCGACGCATTCGCCGTGGCGGCCTCGCCGGTCTGGATGGATTCCAGCACCACGGCCCAGTGCCGCGCCAGAGAGGCGGCGCTGGGCGGCCCGCAGGCGGTGGCCGATGTGACCGGCTCGCGCGCTTTCGAAAGGTTCACCGGCAACCAGATCGCCAAGCTGGCCGGGCAGAATCCTTCGGCCTATGCCGCCACCGAACGCATTGCGCTGGTCAGCTCCTTTATGGCGTCGCTGTTGATCGGCGACTATGCGCCGATCGATGTCAGCGACGGCTCGGGTATGAACCTGCTCGACATCCGCGCGCGCCGCTGGGATCCGCGCGCGCTTGACGTCACGGCCCCCGGTCTGGCTGGCCGGCTGGGCGAACCTGTCGCCTCGCACACGGTCGTGGGAAACCTGCACACGCGCTATGCGGTCCGCTATGGCTTCCCGAAAAACTGCGTGGTGGTGGCTTTCTCGGGCGACAATCCGTGCAGCCTGGCGGGGATGCGTCTGAAGCAGCCCGGCGATCTGGCGGTCAGCATGGGGACGAGCGATACTCTTTTCGGCGCGCTTTCCGAGCCGCATCCATCGGCGAAGGAAGGACATATTTTCGTCAATCCCGTGGAACCCGCGGGCTTCATGGCCATGATCTGTTTCAAAAACGGTTCGCTGACCCGCGAAGCCGTACGGCAATCGGTCGGGGCGCAGGATTGGAAGGCCTTTGGCGCGCTTGTCGGCCGTACGCCGCCCGGCAACGGAGGGCGGCTCGGGTTTTATATGCGCGAGCCGGAAATCACCCCGCCGCTGTTCAAGACCGGCATCTGGCGATTCGCTGCTGATGCTCGCCCGCAGTCCGCCTTTACGCCGGAAATCGAGGCTCGCGCGCTGCTGGAGGGGCAGTTTCTCTCCATGCGGTTGCATGGCGGGCGGGTCGGACTGATGCCTTCAGGGATACTGGCGACCGGCGGCGCCTCGGCCGATCCGGCCGTGCTGCGCGTATTGTCCGACGTGCTGGGCGCACCGGTATTTACGGGCAATCAGGTCAATTCTGCCGCACTGGGCGCGGCATATCGCGCGCTGCACGGCTGGCGCAGCCGGAAGGCGCGGCGCTGCCTGCCGTTCGCCGACGTAGTGGCGTCGGCGCCGTCTTTCACGCGGGTGGTCGAGCCCGATCCCGCCGCGCACGCGCTCTACACGGCGCTGCTACCGCATTACGCCGCCCTGGAAGCGAAACTTGCCGCGGGGTGACAGCTGAAATGTTTACGGGTGATACGGTCGTAATCCTTCACGCAGGAGGCCAGGGTTTTATCCGCGACGACATTGAGGCCGAGTCAGTCGAATGTCCGGCTATCCCGCAGTTTTGAATTGTGCTAGAACTTGGCCAACGGCAATCGTCAATGAAGGAGATTTCTTAGCATGTCCCTCAAAATCGAAAAGGTGGCTTTTGGCGGCTGGCCGAACAACCTGCGGCTGACGAACGGAAGGATCGAGGCGGTCGTGACGTCGGATGTCGGACCGCGCGTGATCCGCTTCGGTTTCGTGAATGGTCCGAATCTGTTCGCCGAACTGCCGGACCAGATGGGCGGCGCCGGCGAGAAGGAATGGATGCTGCGCGGCGGACACCGCCTATGGATCGCGCCGGAAGACAAGCCGCGCAGTTACGAACTGGACAACACGCCGATCGTCGCCTCGATCGCCAGGGACGGGGTGCGGGTAGTCAAGGAGGCGGGCCCGCATACCCGCATCGAGAAGCGCATGGATTTATTCATGGATCCCCGCCGCGAGCGCCTAACCGTTGTTCATACCCTGATCAACCGCGGCCGCAAGCCTTTTGCCCTGGCCCCATGGGCCGTGAGCGCGATGGCGCCGGGCGGTATGGCGGTCATCCCGCTGCCGGCCAAGATCTCCCACGCGGCGCGCCTGACGCATAATCAGACCTGGAGTCTATGGGGCTACACGGATTTTACCGACCAACGCTGGATGCTGGGATCGCGTTATGTGTTTCTCAAGCAACGGGCGCAACCGGCGCCGACCAAGTTGGGGATGGCCCAACGCGAAGGCTGGGTGGCCTATCAGCTCAAGAACCATCTTTTTGTCAAACGCTTCGGATTTGTCGAAGGCGCCGATTATCCGGACGGCGGCATGAATTTCGAGACCTTCACCAATGAACAATTCCTTGAATTGGAAAGCCTGGCGCCGATGACAACCTTGGCGCCCGGCAAGTCGGCGCAGCACACGGAAGTCTGGGAGCTCTTTCGGAACGTGCCGCGGATTCGTACCGAGAAGGACGCCGACCGTGAACTGCGGAACAGAACGAAATTGCATGTCGCCCGGTAACACATGAATGAACAAAAGTGCATGGTAGGGTGGCCTCTCCTAAGGCCGCCGCGGTTGATTTCCCTGAACCCTAACACCTAACACCTAACACCTACAACCTACCACCTAACAACTAGCACCTATGTGAGAGGAAACCTCCAATGACAAACATGGCAATCATAGGCGCGGCGGGAAGAATGGGGCAGGCGCTGGTGCGTTGCGCGCCGCGTTTCAAGGAGTTGCAACTGGTGGCCGCGGTGGACCGGTCCGACTGTCCGCTGCTGGGCAGGGACAGCGGCACGGTTGCGGGAACGGCTGAGACCGGTGTACCCATGACGGCAGATCTTGCCGCGGCTGTGCGGGCAGCCGGCGTGCTGGTGGACTTCAGCTTTCATGCGGTTGTGCCCGCCACGGCGCAGGCCGCGGCGGCGGCGGGTAAGGCTCTGGTTCTCGGCACGACGGGGCTGACTCCCGCGGAAGAGGGCACGGTGCGTGCGGCAGCGCAGACGATCCCGATCGTCTGGGCGCCGAACATGAGCCTTGGCGTGAACCTTTTGTTCTTGCTGGTGAAGCAGGCCGCGGCGGTGCTGGGGCTGGACTACGATGTTGAAATCGTCGAAACCCACCATCGTTTTAAAAAAGACGCCCCCAGCGGCACCGCGCTGCGCCTGGCCGAGCGGGTGGCCGAGGGCCGCGGCCAGAGTTTTGAGGATGTGGCCTGCTGCTACGGACGCCACGGCATGTCCGGTGAACGGCCAAAGGGACAGATTGCGATTCATGCTCTGCGCATGGGCGACGTGGTGGGCGATCATACCGTGAGCTTTGGCGTGGAGGGAGAACGGGTGGAGTTGACCCACAAGGCCAGCAGCCGCGATGCTCTGGCAATGGGGGCGCTGCGCGCCGCGCAGTGGGTGGCCGGCCGCAAGCCTGGTCTCTACGACATGGGCGATATCCTGGGATTGTGAGGCGGAATGGACCTGACTTCTGACGCCTGTCTTCTGACTACCGCGGAGGTGGGGCTGAGCCTCGGTTCGAATCTGGGCGACCGGCGGGCCTTGTTGTGCGAGGGCCGTCGGCAACTGTTGGCCCTGCCCGGCGTCGGGGGCGCGGTCTGTTCGCCGCTTTACGAAACCGAGCCTGTCGGCGCGCTGCCGGAATACATGGAGCGCCTGTTCTTGAACGTCGTGATCGTGCTGGAATATGCGGGTCGGCTGGACGCGCTGGCCGCAGCCGTTCATCGGATCGAAGCCGGCATGGGCCGTGTGCGCAGCGCGGACCGCAACGCGCCGCGGCCGCTGGACATCGACCTGATCTATGCCGGAATGTGTGTTATAAGAACGACCACCCTGACCCTGCCGCATCCCAGTTGGGCCGCGCGGCGCTTTGTCGTTCAACCGCTGGCCGACTTGCGGCCCGGCCTGCGCCTGCCCGGCGCGGATGGTACGGTGGCGGAAATGCTGGCACGACTGCCGAGCGCGCCGGCCGTACGGCGGGTGGCGGATGCGTGGTGAGCGCCAATAATAATCATTTCGTGCCGTCGCCAGAGGCCATAAAATAACCGGATAGTTGCTTTCATCACGGAGATCATTTATGCCGTCACTGGACGCATTACCCAAAACCATTCGCACTGAAGCTGAACTTGACGAACTGATGGCCTGCCCCGGCGCGGAATTGATCGAAACGATGAAGCGCCTGGCGGGAGACATCGCCATTCTGGGCATCGCGGGTAAAATGGGACTGTCGCTGGGCACGCTTGCCGTTAACGCCATAAAGGCCGCCGGCTTGCGCAAGCAGGTCTACGGGGTTAGCCGGTTCTCGGATCCCACGGCCATTGCCGCCCTGGAAAAGGCCGGCGTCGTGCCAATCCGCTGCGACCTCCTCGATCGCACCGCCACCAGCGCCCTGCCAAAGGTTCCCAACATTGTCTTTATGGCCGGGCGCAAGTTCGGCACCGTGGGCGAGGAAGCCCTGACCTGGGCCATGAACACAATCGTTCCGGCGCATGTCTGCGAACATTTCTCCAAGAGTCGGGTGGCGGCCTTTTCCACGGGCTGTGTTTACCCGCTGGTTCCGACGGGAAGCATTGGATCCGTAGAGGAAGACCGCCCCGACCCCGTCGGCGAATATGCGCAATCGTGTCTGGGCCGCGAAAGAACCTTTGAATATTTCAGCCGCATCAACGGCACCCCGGTTTGTCTCTTCCGGCTGAATTATTCCCTGGACCTGCGTTACGGCGTGATCCACGACCTGGCCCGGACGATCTGGGAAGGCCGGACTGTCAACCGGAACGTCGGATATTTCAACGCCATCTGGCAGGGCGATGCGAACAGCCAGGCCTTGCGGGCGTTGGAGGTTTGCGCTTCACCGCCGGCCGTCCTGAACATTACGGGACCGGAGAAGATATCGGTAACCGCCAGCGCCGAAACGCTGGGCCGCCTGCTGGACAAACCAGTGACCTTCACCGGCGCGCCGTGCGCCACAGCCTACTTGAACAATGCCTCCCGATCGCATCGTTTGTTCGGATATCCACGCGTCCCGCTGGCGCAGGTCATCGACTGGACCGCCGAATGGATCAAACAAGGCGGACGTTCGCTTGGCAAGCCCACGCACTTTGAAGTTTCAAACGGCAAGTACTAGGACTTTCCGGGGAGGTAATTGCATGGAAATCAGCTCGATTCCCAGCCGGTGTCTCGAATCGTTCCGAAGGGGCGGGGTGATTCCCGCCCAACCGCTGGCATTGAACGCGCAGCGCAAACTTTCAGAACGGCACCAGCGCGCGTTGACCAGATATTACATCGCCTCCGGGGCCAGAGGACTGGCCGTCGGCGTGCATAGCACCCAATTCGAAATCCGCGACCCCGCCGTCGGTTTGTTCGAACCCGTGCTGCGTCTGGCTTCCGAAACAATCGACAGCGCCCAAGCCGGGCGCGAACAGGCATTTCTGAAGATCGCCGGCGTCTGCGGAAAGACGCCGCAGGCCGTCCAAGAGGCGCTTTTCGCACGGGCCACCGGTTATCACGCCTGCCTGTTGAGCCTGGCGGCGTTGAAGGAAGCCGGCGTTTCGGAACTCATCGGCCACTGCCGCGAAATCGCGGCCATCATGCCGGTCATAGGTTTTTATCTACAGAGCTCGGTCGGCGGACGTCCTTTGCCTTACGCTTTTTGGCGTGATTTTGCCGATATCCCGAACGTGCTGGGGATCAAGATTGCGCCCTTCAACCGATATCGAACGCTCGATGTGGTAAGGGCGGTTTGCGATGCCGGTCGGGAAAAGGAGATCGTGCTATACACCGGCAACGATGACAACATTGTGGCGGACCTTTTGACCCCCTTCCGCGTCCGGACCGCGAAAGGCGCCTGTGAAGTCCGCATCGTCGGCGGCTTGCTTGGACACTGGGCGGTGTGGACCCGGAAAGCCGTGGAACTGCTGGCGGAATGTCATAGATGCGTCAGCCAGGGCGTCATCCCGCAAGCCATGCTTACGCGGGCCGCGGAAGTCACCGATGCCAACGCTGCGCTCTTCGATGCCGCCAACGGCTTCGCCGGTTGTATCCCAGGCATTCACGAGGTGCTGCGCCGGCAGGGACTGATGCCCGGCATCTTGTGTCTCAACCCGCGCGAACAACTTTCGCCGGGCCAGTCGGACGAGCTGGACCGTGTCCAGGCCGCCTATCCTCATCTCAACGATGACGATTTTGTAAGAGAAAACCTGTCCGAATGGCTGGCGGACTGAACGCCGGACAACCTTATGCAACAACGCTTCATCAAAACCCGAAACGCCATTCTTGACATAAGAGCCTTTTGCAAAACTCCTAAATTGGCCTGAATTACGAGGTGTGCGGGGTTGACCTTGTCGGACGGGGGGCGGGGTGCCGCTTGATGGGCAGCGGTATTGCGCGTTGGGCGGTCAGCGGTTCAGCGGACTT
>CAIYGI010000317.1 GCA_903925685.1 uncultured bacterium | reverse complement strand
GGCACGGGAAACCTCAACCGAAAACGTTGGCTACGGCGTGGATAGCCTTGATCGCATCACCTCCGCAAACGCCTCGTATCTGGCGGCGAGTTACACATGGGATCTCGCTGGAAACCCGATGCGCCGTACCGAAAACGGCGTCACGAACAACTGTGTGCTCACCAATGGAAATCAGTTGGTTTCCTGGGCTGGCGGGACAAACCGGTTCGATGCTGCCGGAAACGGCACGAACATCGTTCGCGGCGGGGTAAACTGGGGCCTGATTTGGAACGGCCAGTATCAACTTACGGAAATGCGTTCGAACAACGTAGCGGTGGAGCGGTACGGATACGATGCCCTCGGCAGGCGGGCGTGGACATGGGATGGGGCCGCCACCAATTATCACCTTTACAACGGGATTCACGTCATGGCCGATGTGACTGCCACCGGCAGTCCGATCCGGACATATTCCTACAGCGCCGGGATCGACAATCTGTCGGCCATTACGGTACATACCGGCGCGGTCGCCAAGACTTACTACTGCCTGACCGACCACGCCGGAACCGTGCATGCGTTGGCCGACAACACCGGCGCGGTGGTGAAGTCATATCGTTTTGACCCATGGGGCCGTGTGCTCGGTACGTGGAATGGTGCTGGACAATCCATTGCCGCGTCAGCGATCGGGAATCGTTACCTTCTTCACGGCCGCGAGTATTCCTGGCGGACGGATCTTTACTATTTCCGTGCCCGCTACTTCGACCCGCAGACCGCGCGGTGGTTGTCAAAAGACCCGCTGGGTATTGCCGGCGGTGCAAATCTCTATCAGACGATGAATGACAATGTGGTGCGGTTCCGGGATCCGTCAGGGAATTGCAGTCAAAATTCCTCTGGATTCTGGCATTCATTTGGCAATGCACTAAATAATACGGCCGATGCAATTGGTACTGCTTTTGGTGCGGAGATTTATGATCTCACGCATTTAAGTTGGTCCGCGCAAATGTATCGGGATGCAGCCAACAGACTGTGGTCAACGGAAACTCCTGTTGTGCCGAGTGCAACACCTTACGTTGCAACGGCGCTTGGTGTTTCTGCGTCCGCATCAATCGTTGCACTTGTGGCGATGACCGGTCTTAATAATAGTAGAGGCCAAAGTCCAACACCTCCCGGGTGGAACAACAGTTGGCAACAACTACCAGGTACACGCAACCAATCGGGTATGAATTGGTGGGATTCAAATGGCGGTGAATGGCGTTATCATCAAGGCGGAGACACATGGCATCCGGTTCCTCATTGGGATTACAACCCATGGGATTCATGGAATAGCCCGTGGCAAAATGTCCCGTGATAAGGAGGGCGGACTCTGTGAACACTACAGACGGGAATGGAACAGGGCTATTCCTAATCGACTTCTATCAGGGGATTGATGGGCCGACATTGAGAATCGACACCATTTTGTCCGAAGGACTCATTGGCTTGAGGGACGGTTTCGTCCGTTTGGCGAGTGTAAATTGTGGCATTGTTCAACTTGCGACGATTGCACCGGGACGGATTGAACATTTTTCCTCCATGGAATTGATTAATTCCGATAGAACTTTGAGGACGGGACGAAGCAAAGAAATTACGCTACTTAAACGGACTGTTCGAGGCCCTTGCTTCTGTTGGGCAAGAGATTCAGAGGGATGGATTGATTGTTCGGTACTTGTCGAGAAAATGCTAACTCTTGGAAAACCGTGTCACCAGTATGCTGGTGTCGTTGGCAGAGACGACGCAGTCGTTGAGATTGCCTTTCGGGAACGCCGCGATTTCGGAGTCTCTCGATTATGACGTTCTGGATCGGGCCACAAACATTGCGTGGCAGAATGCCTCTGGCACAACTGTGCGGAGTTTTGGTTACACGTTTAACACCGCCGGCATGATCACCAACGTTAGTCGTGAAGACGGGGGCTGGATCGCGTACACATACGATTCGCTGGATCGCCTGTTGTCCGAAAAACAATACGCAAATACCGGGTTGACCTATGCGGCTTCGTGGACTTATGACCTCGCCGGTAATCGCACGATGACCGTGACGAACGGCCCAGCCACGATCATCGCCCGTGAATTACGCAGCAATCCGTTCATCGCCATTTGATGTCCGAAATTCAACCTGCCTTGACGCCCTGCCCCTCCCTATGGCATGATAAGTTACATGAACTTCACCATCACTCTCGACCGCGACGAAGATGGAGTATGGATCGCCGAATGCCCTGCCATTCCTGGCTGCGTCACTCAGGGCGCCACCCGCGATGAAGCCATCGCCATGGCCAAGGACGCGATTGCCGCCTGTTTGGATGTGCGGGCGGAACTTGGCCTTCCGCTTACCGTCGAAACCGCCAAGGTCGAGGTAATGGCCTGATGACGCAGAGCCGGCGGTCTCACCGCAAAGACAATGACGCCATGGCGGTGGCGTAGATGCGACCGCCGGAGGAGCTCCAACGGTCGTCAGCTTTCCAACTTCCGACCTCGGTGCCGTGCTTGATTTGCCGGGTTACGAGTTCATGGCGAATCTCCGCCAGGCCGCGATGAGCGGACTCTTCGTCCATCTTCTTGAGGGCGGCGGCCAGGAAGTAACGGCGGTAATAATCCATGTCCGGCCCAGGCGTTGCCGCCAGCCTCTGCATTTGCGCCTTGATGGCCTGGCGCCTTCCGGGGGAAACAAGTACGGCATGCACCGGATCGAGCAAACTCATGGCGCCCATTGCCGTCAGGGTTTGCGAGGCGTCAACTTGCGTATCGCCGCGCCTCTGATAGCCAAAGGACCCGTCGTCCGACGCCACGTCAGTCATCCAGCGCAGACCGCGCTCCACGTTCGGCCGCGCCTGCGTCCACCCCTGCGCCGCGGCATGGCGTAAAGCCTCGATCTGCCACAAGGTGATGGAGAGGTTCGCTTCCGAACGGGCCTCGGTCTGATAGCCCCACCCTCCATCGGCCTGTTGGCACGCGCAAATGACCGCCACCGCGCGATCCAGGGCCAGCCGCAGGCGTTCGTTTTTGCGCGTCTCATAGGCTTTCGCCAGCGCCAAAGTGGCAATCCCGTGATTATAGGGTGAGGCGGAAAACCGATCTCCGAACTGTCCATCCGCCTGCTGCTGTCGAATAAGATAAGCGATTGCGCGTTCGACGGCGGGGTTGCCACCGGAGGCGCCGTCCAGCAGCGTAATCAGGGAAAGCCCGGTCAATGCGACTTCAAACTGCTTGTTGCCGCCCCATTTGGCGGCGCTCCAGGAGCCATCGGGTTCCTGGGTACGGCACAACCACGCCACGGCCTGCCGGCCTGGATCAGTGGACTTTGCCCCAAACAACCATAAGCCGCCCAGCAACAGGACCAAGGCCGCCGCCGCCGATGCGACGGCATACACGCAAAACCTGACTGTCAGACGTACACGCTGTTCCGCCCTCACCCGCGCCAGAATCTCCGGCGCCAGGTCGTGGGAGACCACGACCGGCGGCAGGCTCTTGAGACGAGCCATCACGTCTTGATCGTTAGTCATCCAACATTCCTCTCAATTCCCGCAATGCCAGGTTGATCCGCGATTTCACCGTTCCCAGCGGAATCGCCAGCACGTCGGCAATTTCCTGGTAAGGCAAGCCCTGATATACGTTCAACACGATCGCTTCCCGCAATTTCGGCGACAGCCGGTTCAGCGCCTCCTGCAGATCCAGCCCCGACACCGAGGCCGGCAGCGTCATGCCTCCGCCAATCCCGGCATCCGTCGCCAGACTGTCCTCAATACGCTTGCGCCTTCCGGCCTTGCGTCCGGAATCCGCCCACACATGCCGGGCCAACATGTACAGAAAAGTTGTAAAGCGCGCCGAGGGACGGTACCGGTCGCGGGCCTTGTAAACCCTGACGAACGTTTCCTGCACGAGATCCTCGGCATCAGTATAAACGCCCATGCGGACAAAAAAGTTCAGCAACCCGTTTTGATGACGCCGGATCAAGCCGGCAAAGGCCGTTTCAGAACCGGCGGCCGTCTCAAGCATCAGTTGGATGTCGGGATCGGAGGAACGTTCGGGATGGTCGGTTTCCGGCATGCGGATGATTAGACGGCATGGCGCTCCGGCCAGCAACAAAATATTAAATATATTTCGGTGAACTTTTTTCGCCACGCCCGCGTTTATACCATCGAACTTAACCTCATCACCGTGAAGGGACAAAGCATGAAGCATTCAAGACAACATTGGCAAGCAGCGGCATTCATGGCGGGCTTGACAATTTGGGCGGGTACAAGTTTCGCGCAAATCGCCAATCCGGCGGACGCCGTAAGAAACGAGTCGCCCGCCACGCAGCCGCAGCCCATCGAAAAACGCTATCGCTCGTGGGAATATCCTGTCATCCAGGTCACGGACACCCGCCTCCCCACACTGCGCGAGGAAGGTCTGATCGGCGCCTATGAGCAACCGTTGTGGACGGCAACCCGCCGCTTTCCAACCACGCGCGTCTATATCATTCCCGAAGGCAAGATGGATTTCGAATACTGGCTGAGAACGACGGTCGATAAAGACGGAACGACCAGCTACCGGAGTTTGTACGAGGTCGAGTTCGGCTTGCCGCATCGTTTTCAAATCGACATCTATGCGCGAACCGACCAGTCCGGCAACGACGGGCAAATCTATTATAGCGAACAACTGGAAATTCGCTACGCCCTGGCCGACTGGGGCAAACTGCCCGGCAACCCCACCTTTTATCTGGAGTGGATCAGGCACGACCAGCGGGAGGAACCGGACCAGATCGAGCCCAAAATCCTCTTCGGCGGGGAACTGGCCCAAAGCTGGCATTGGGGCCTAAATTTCGTGGCCGAATGCCAGACCGGCGGCGACCTGGAACGGGAATACCAGATCTGTAGCGGACTCAGTTATGCCGTGCTGGACTACAAACTTTCGGTGGGCGGAGAATGCAAGGCGGCGTTTACCGACACCAGGGACGACCGCTGGACTTTCGAGAACAATGTTTTCCTCGGCCCATCCTTCCAATACCGTCCCTTCCCCCAGATGACCATGAATTTCGCGCCGCTTTTCGGCGTTACGTCCGATTCTCCTGCCGCCCAGATATGGTTCAACGCCGGATGGGAGTTTTAAGGCCGCCCGAAAACCGGGCTCCGGTACATCTATCGTTTCTCGCGATAGTTGCGGCAGAGGAAGAAGTAATAGCGGCGGCTGGGATGACCTTTGAAACGCGTCCATGTTTCAAGCGGCGGCGAGACCGATTCGAATCCCGCCCGCACCGTGTCGGGCACCTCGTCGTTGCGTAATATCATGACCGCGTTCTGACCGCGACGCGCGCCGTCCGCGTCATACCCGGGCCAGAGACTGAATTGATGGTGCATGCCCTCCTGGGGCGGCAGAAACACATTGCCCGGCTCGTTCAGATAAAAGCTCAACAGGCTGGCGTCCTGATAGTTGCCGGCTATCGTAAAAGCCGCATCATGCGCCGTCCGAAAGGCGCGCGCCTGGACGGCCAGATCCGCCGAGCCGCGCACGCGCACGAATGGATCCTGCCGCGTCGGCAGGCGGAACGGCATCACCGCAAAGATGGCTAGAATCAGCGCGACCGAGACACCGCCAATCCAGAGCGCGACGCGGCGAATGCCCGTGCCCGCCGCGAGACGCGGCATAACCCAGGCGGTCATCAGTATGAAGGCGCCGATGTAGGCCGGGGCTGTCCAGTTTGGCGGACCGAAGGAGTGAAAGGAGAGCACGAAATAGAATATAAACAGGGGCGCGGCGAGCGACACAAGAAAACGCCAGGCATGCGGCGTTGACGCGCGCACATCGCGGGTGAAAATCGCGAGGCAGATGGCGATGAAACACCACGGCCACACCATTCCCATCTGTTCGCCAAGAAACCGCAGGGGCTTGAGCAGCGACAAAGTCAACCCGCTATCCAACTCGCCGCGATGCACAAGATGGCCCGCCGTCACCCAGTCATGCTGTGCGTTCCACCACACTGAAGGCATCAGGCCGAGCAACGCAATTGCCGTCATCAGCAAGAAGCCAGGGCCGCGCAGACAGCGGCGCGCGTCGCGATCCCAGAGCGCAAACAGCAGGAAAGAAGGCAGCAGCGCCACGTTCGTGTACTTGCCGAGCATACCAAGCGCCACGAGCAGACCGGTCAGCCCCCACCAGGCGAGCCGCCCGCGCCGCCCCGCCTCCCAGAAGGCCCACATCGCGGCGCTCCAGAAGCAGACGCTGATCGGATCGATCGTCATCAGCATGCCGCCGATCACAAAGAGCGGTGCAAAGGTTGCGATCACCACGGCCCAGAAGCCGACGCGCGGCGAAAAGAGACGGCGCGTCAGACCATACACGCAGGCTGTCGTGCCGGCGCCAAGCAGCACGGCTCCCAGCCGTATGCCAAGCACCGTGTCGCCCAGCAGGCGGGTGCCAAGCCAGATCACGACCGCCACGCCGGGCCCCTTGCTGTAATAGTTCCAGTCCAGGTGCTTGGACCAGAGCCAGTAATAGGCTTCGTCGCCGCTCAATTCGAAGGTTGTGCAAAAATAGAGGCGGAAAAGCGTCCATCCGGCGATCCATGCCGCAACGGCCCAGCCATAGCGGAAGCCGGGAGTCATTTCACATGTTTCGTTCATGCGGGGCAAAATAACCGAATCGCGGGACTTAGACAACCGCCGAGCGGCGGCCGGCTAGAGCGTTTTAGCGCGGTCTTTGACCGCGCGGCTGTGCGTGTCGCCGCGGCGGGCGACATGCCCGGCGATGTTTATGAGGATGCCTGTCGCAACCAGGGACATGATCAAACTCGATCCGCCGTAACTGATGAAAGGCAACGGAAGTCCCTTGGTCGGCAGTATGCCCGTCACCACGCCGCCATTGATAAAGGCCTGCAAGCCCACCATCGTGGTCAGTCCGAAGGCCGTCAGACGTCCGAAGGAGTCCGGGGCCTTGAGCGCAATGCGCATACCGCAAATCACATAGCCTGCGAACAGCAACACCACCGCGAGCGTCGCCACCAAACCGAGTTCCTCGCCGATGATGGAGAGGATGAAATCGGTATGCGCCTCGGGCAGATAAAAATGCTTTTGCAGACTGTTGCCCAACCCGACGCCCCACAGCCCGCCCAGCATGAAGGAGGTCTTGGACTGCGCCAGATGATAAGCCACCTTGGGGTTTTGTTCAGGGTCAATAAAGGCCACAATCCTGCCCAGGCGCACGGGATCGAGGCTGATCAGGAAGGCGATGCAGGCGCCGCCGATCAGACAGGGCAGCAGCAGCTGCCAGCCGCGCGCGCCGCCGACAAACAAAATGCCCACGCCCACCATGGCCAGCAGGATGGTGGTGCCGTAATCGGGCTCCTTGATTACAAGCGCCAGAAAAACGGCCAGCATCGCCAGCGGTTTGAGCACGCCGTCGCGGAAACGCAAGGAGCGCACGCCGCAGCGGGTCATCCAGGCGGAAAGCATCACCACCACGGCAATTTTAGCCAGCTCCGATGGCTGGAAACTGAAGTGACCCACGCGGAACCAGCGGCAGGCGCCGTTAATTTCCAGGCGCAATCCGGGAACCATGACCAGGGTCAAGAGGACAACCGAGAATATGGCTAGCGGAACCCAGACCTTCTGCCAGCGGTGGTAATCCACCCGCGCGGCGGCCACGCCGGCCACCGCGGCCACGGCGAGCCATGCCGCCTGGCGCTTGAGAAAGTAGCCGGGGTCGTTCTTCGAGGCATCCCCTTTAACACTGCTGGCGCTGGCCAGCATGACTAGCCCCAGCGCCAACAGCACAAGCACGATGCCCGCCAACAGGCGAGGCGTTCGTTGCATGAAGTCCGCTTTACGGCATCGCAGGCGGCGGAATTTTCAGCGTCTGACCAGCCTTAACCTGCGGCGAAGCAAGACTGTTGGCCTTCATCAGGTCATCCTGCCGCACGCCGTACATCATGGCAATGGAAGCAAGATCCTGATTGGCTTCGACAACATGCAATATTTCCGAGGACTTGGCCGGACCGTTCGTGGCGGCCATCATCGGAACGTCACCCTCCGGTGCGCCCGCTCCCGCGGCAACAGCCACGTCCTTGGCGCCAGCCGCTGGCTCGGGTTTGACCGCCTTCACGCCCTTCTTGGCGGCAACGCCCGCTTTGCCGGCCGGAAGCACCAGCTTCTGGCCGAGACGGATGCTGTCGCTGGTCAGAGTGTTGGCGGACTTGATGGCGGCCACGGTGGTGCCGTGCTGATGCGCGATCTTGCCCAGGCTGTCGCCTGCCACAACCGTGTAACTGCCGCCCGCAGCGCTGCTGCCGGCCTTGCCAGCCGCGGCATGCTTACCCGTCTTGTGCCCCGCCGCGGCTTCGACGCCCGCAGGCGGCTTCGAGCCATCAGGCAGTTTCAAAACCTGACCGGCGTGGATGGCGTTGCCATTTTTCAGACCGTTGAAGGCAATCAGATCGCGCGTCGTGCAGCCGCACTTCTTCGCGATCCTGCTGACCGAGTCCCCTTGCTTGACCGTATAGGTCTTCGCCACCGCCACCACGGGCATCGGCGCCGGGATCACAACTTCCGGCACCACGTTCGTGGATGCCTCGATCGTTGGCGGCATGCCGCCAACTTCAGGCTTCACCGCCGCATTTCGCGTCGCGCAGCCCGTCAATACCAGAAAACCCACCACGGCCGCGCCTTGCGCCGCCATACCACTGATCGTTGCCATACGTTTCACTGTCGTTCTCCTCTAACAATTAATAATTGCACCATCTCAGAAAATTGATTGCCCCGGTCGTCAAATCCGCGAAACTGATCGAAACTCGCGCCACCCGGCGCCAATAGAATCACCTCTCCCGCCTCAGCCTCCTTCCAGGCGCGATCCACGGCACACCGCAAATCGCCGCAAACCACGCACGGCACGGCATCGCTCCAAGCGTCAGCCAGCGCGTACGAAGACTTGCCGATAGTGTAGACAGCTCGCACGCCTTTCGACAACACTTTTTTTACGCCCGTCAAATCCGTTTCTTTGAGCATGCCGCCGGCGATCAGTCGTACGGGGCCACCGGCCATGCGCACGGCCGCCGCCAGCGCGGCCAGCGTGGTGGCCTTGGAATTGTCCACAAAACGCACCCCCCGCGCCTCGCCCACCGTTTGCATGCGGTGCGGCAGGGACTTGAAGACGCGCAGCGCCGCGCCCACCGCCTCGGGAGCTACGCCACAGGCCGCTACCGCCGCGCAGGCCGCGGCGGCGGTCAGGCCGAGAATTTCGTTGTCGAAAGGCGTGCCCGCGCAGGCCACGCACGCACCGCCGGGACCGCGCAGCGCGCCCGGCGTCCAGCGCCACGCCGCGTCTGGACCGGCGCCAAACGATACCCGGCGCGGCGCGGACGAGAGTTCCGCCAGCGCATCGGCGGCCAGGTCATCGCCGATCACCGCCGTATCGTTGTTGGTCATGCGCGCGAAAAGTTTCAGTTTGGCGCGTCGGTACGCCGCAAAATCGCCATGGCGGTCGAGATGGTTCGGGGTCAGGTTGAAGAGCACGCCAACGTCCGGCCGGAAGCGCTCCACGATTTCCAATTGGAACGAACTCGCCTCCACCACCGTCCAGTCGGGCGCAGGTTCGGCAAGCGCGATTTCGCTCAGCGGCGCTCCATAGTTACCGCAAGGCACGGCGCGCAGGCCGGCCGTCGTGAGCGCCTCGGCGCAAAGCTTGACCAGCGTACTCTTGCCGTTGGAACCGGTCACCGCCAGCACCCGTGCGGAACAATAGCGCCAGCCAAGTTCCAACTCGGGTATCGGCAAAACACCGCGCTCCCCCAGTTCACGCAGCCAAGGCGCATCCACCGGCAGGCCGGGACTTGTCACTGCCAGATCGAAAGAGCCCGGCGGCAGTTCAGTTTGACCGAGCCGCGCGTCAATTCCTTCGCGCGTCAGTTCCGCCGCCCGCAACGCTGCGGCTTCCGTGGACTGGCTGTCCACCGCCGTCACCGAGGCCCCCAACCTCCGCGTCAGGCGCGCCGCCGCCGCGCCGCTCGCCCCCAGCCCCAGCACCAGCACCCGCCGCCCGGTAAGTTTATCCGCGGATTCCATGATTATGTAATGACCCGTTCGCAGAGGGCGTTGTCCATCAGGCTGTTGCCAATGGTCAGAACTCGAAGCGTTTTCATGCGATGCCACTTGTGCGCCGACGGTCGCGCTCATCCCGTCCTGCGAAATGCCGGTTGCCGAACGTGTATGGGCCAAGCATCGTAAAATCTTCTGTGGAAAGCAAGCCACTCCCTCAACTTCCTTCATCGATCTTACGTTGCGGAGTGGGCGTCGAGGGGCGAAAAGTGGCTAACGGGGCTAATTTCGTGGCGGTTTGGAACGGGGACAATGCCGAGGCTGAAGCGGTTTAGGCTGTAGGCTGTTAGGTATAATTGCATGCCAATGAATTTCAGATGTCGTAAATGACTTGCCGCGAAATCAAACAGGAATACAAGTATTTCCTAACAGTCTAACAGCCTACAGTCTATCAACCTGAATCCTGTGGGATGCTACTGATGTTTATCACGAAGCAGTCACAAAGGATGCAAAAGCAGGAACCAGCCGTGAAGAAGTATAGCCTAGCCCGAACACTTTTGAACAGTTTTGAACACTTTTTGAAAAAGTTGGGGCCTCATTCTTTGCGCGGCGATCCTTGTGCGCCCCGTGCTGTCGCCTGAACCGGACTGACGCGATGTATGGATAGCGAATTTCTGTCGGCCACCGACCACTGGAACTCCTCACCGGCATCCAGCCCGATGGCTGCTGCCAGCGGCAGCGGAATGAACAGATAACTGGCTGAAAGATCCGGCCTTCACGGAGGAACTCGCGCGGCAGCGCGACGCCCTGCTTAGCGAGGCCATGGATACGGTCAAGACGCACGCCGCCAAGGCCATGAAACCACCAGACTTCTGGAACATATGCAGGGAATCCCGGGACTGGTGGCCGAAATGATGTACGGCACCGGCATGCGCCTGTTGGAGGCGCTGCGCCTGCGCGTCAAGGACGTGGATTTCGACCGGAACATGCTGATCGTCCGTGAGGCCAAAGGCGACAAGGATCGCCGACTCATGCTCCCTAAAAATGTAGTCCCACGTCTGCGCGACCATCTCGTCGAGGTCAAGAAATTACACGAAGACGACCTCGCTGCCGGCCACGGCACCGTCTATCTGCCCTACGCGCTCGAAGTGAAATACCCTCACGAAAACCGCCACTGGCGCTGGCAGTACGTCTTCCCGGCCGCCACGCATTCCACCGATCCACGTTCGGGGCGTGTCCAACGCCATCACCTCGACGAACAGGTGATCCAACGCGCCATTCACAAGGCCGTGCTTGAAGCGGGCATCGACAAACCCGCCCACAGCCACACGCTTCGTCATTCCTTTGCGACGCACCTGCTGGAATCCGGCTCCGATAACAATCCGCACCATCGAGCGCATCGTGCGCACTGCCGCCCGCGACGCCGGAATCGACAAGTCCGTCAGCGCCATGACGCTTCGCCACAGCCACGCCGTTCACGCACTGGAAGCCCGCGAGAACATCCGCGCCATACAGACCCGCCTGGGCCATCGCTCCGTCAAAACCACCATGATCTACCTGCGATGCCTGTTCCCCAATACGCAGAGTCCACTGGACCGACTGCACCCAACCCCGGAACCTCCGCCGCTTCCGACGACTTCCGCGTTCCGCCTTCCGTGTTCCGCCTTCCACCCTGCCGTCCGGTTCCTGAACTTCCTCCGCTTACGTTGGCGGGACGGCTTCCTCGCCTTCCGCCGTCCATCGAGCGCCTGACCGCCACCATTCCATCGGATTCCAGGCCGGGGTCTGCCGACGTCTCGCCACATCGCGCCATTCTGACGCACCTCCACCATCGCCGGACGTATTTTGTGCCATTTCCGACTTGCGCACACTCCGGCGTTGCTTGTAGAGTTCACTCGCCGGTCGGAAAACCCGTCCGCTTAGGCGCTTTCCCCATCGGCAAGTGCCAGATGTCGGGAATACACGGTCGAAACGGTGCCCGGAAGGGTCCAGATCGTATAACCCGACATGCTGACGTATAATACAGAGGTTCGGCACCCATTAACACCTCAAGGAGGCCCAATATGGAATCTGATATCGAAGACAGGCTGAGTGGCCATGCGGCCATCAGTTTTCACCAGGCGGGCAAGCGACCGACCGCGCGCTATGTTTCGGCCGCCGCCGTTTGCGAGGAGGCGCTGGAAAATGGCCGCTGGGTCGGGCTATACTGGTCCGCGACCGGCCATGTCCACCGCGAAAACGTCGTTTCAGGCCTGCCGGGACTCGACTCTCTCAAGCGTCCGATCCATGCCTTTGAACTGGAAATCGACGGGCAGTCTTTGCACAACCGATGGGAGATGGTGGAGTTTTCCCGCCGGACGGGAAAGCGCCCGGGGACAACGGAGGCCGTAGTCGAATTGAAGCACCAGATCCGCCCTGTCACTGTCAAGGTCGTCACGCGCCTGGACGGCTCGTCGGTGTTCGCTCGCTATCTGGAGATCACCAACACCGGCCAGGAACCAGCCGCGCTCGGCCGCGTCACCCCCTGGTCCGGAGTGCTGTGGAACACAAACACTGCCCAGTTGCGCCACTATGCGAATGTTAACCCCGCGTTCGAGGAGCGGGGCCGGTCCAAGTTCACGCTTGGCTACTTCGCCAGTGAGGAATGGGGGCACGAGGGCAATCTCGTCTGGCAACCGTTGCCACCGGAGAACTTCCGCATCGAACGGACGGAATCGGGCCGCTGCTGGGGATCGCCCTACTACATTCTGCGCAACGAAGCCACGGGCGAACTCTTCTTTCTGGGGTTGGCCTGGGGCGGGAACTTCTTTGCCGAGTTCGCTTATCGCCACGAGTCGCTGCTGTCGTTCCGCATCGGGCCGCATGCGCCGGCGCCCTTGCGCCTGATCGCCGCCGGCGAAACCGTCACGAGCCCCGAGGTCCATCTCGGCCCCATGCACGGTTCGTTCGATGAAGCCGTCGGGTTGTGGTATCGACACATGCGCGCCAGCGTCATCCCGCCGCGCCCCAAGGGCAGGGAGATGTATACGGTGGCGGGCCGCGTGGTGGAAGAGACCGGCGACTGGGTCACGAAGGAGATTGATATCGCCGCCGAGATGGGCGTGGAAGCGTTCATGGTGGACGCCGGGTGGTATGGCGACAGCTTCGCCAACTGGTGGGAACACCGCGGCGACTGGTTCGAGGGCGACTGGCTGCCCGGCGGCATCCAGGGACTGCGCGAGCATGCGCACAAGAAAGGATTGCTCTTCGGGCTCTGGCATGAAGCGGAGGCCATCTCCAAGAAAACGCGCGCCTTCGAGAAGCATCCCGACTGGATGCTAAAGACCGACAACGGCCGGGAATGTGCCGACACGCTCGACCTGGCCAATGCCGAGGCGGCAAAGTACTTCGAGGATTCGATTGTCAAGATCGTCAAGGGGTTCAAGCTGGACTTCTACAAACTCGACTACAACGTTGCGACCGGCGAAGGCGGCCAAACCGTGCGCGACGGTTACGCCGAGGCTGAAATCTGGCGGCACACCGAGGCGGTCCACCGAGCCTATGACCGCATCCTCAAGGAATGCCCGGACGTGTGCCTCGAGAACTGCGCGGGCGGCGGCGGCCGGAATGACCTCGGCATGGTTGCACGTTTTCACTACAACTGCGAGTCCGACTGGAGCGTGATGCCCTACAGTATCCGCGCCATCAATGCGCTCAGCCTCTTCATTCCGCCCGAAGCGCTCGTCTACTATCACAACCACATCCAGCACGCCCACCAGGTGGCCGACCTCGATACGCACCTGCGTGTCACGCTCTTTGCCGTGCCCATCTACGTGGGATTCGGTTCCCAGGGGGCGGACCGGTCCACCGAGTATTTTGCGAAAACCCGCCGGTACATCGGCCTGCATAAGGGTTTCTGCCGGCCCGTATTGGCGGGGCATCCGGTCGTGTATCACCATACGCCGGACATCGGGTTGTTCAAACCCACCGAGTGGTGCGTTCTCGAATATGCCTGCGCTGACCGGAGCCGCGGCTACGCGGGGGTGTTCAAGCTCCAGGGGGGCGCCGCCGATTACCACCTCCGTCTGCGCGGCGTGGATGCCGGCGCCGATTACGAGGTGACGCTCGACAACGCCTCACAAGTCTTCCGCATGTCCGGTCGCGATCTTGCGCTACAGGGACTTCCCGTGCGTCTTGATGCGGCGATGACGAGCGAGTTGGTGATGTATGCGAGAGCGTAGAATGCCCCTGACAGGAGTCGAACAAGCAGGTCCAGATGACGCTTCACAGCGCGCCTGACCTGCGGCGTTCGACTAAATAATAAAAAACGCGATTGATTCTGATACGCCGCCAGAGTAATCTAATCTCATGAGCGACACGTTTCAGCTTGTTCTGACGCTTGTCCGAAATGGCGAGATGCGGATTTCAGAGCATGGGTACGACGAACTGGCCAAAGATGGTTTGGGTGTTAGAGAGGTGATCGCCGGCATCGGAAACGCGGTCATCATTGAAGACTACCCGAACTATCACAAAGGGCCAAGTGTGTTGGCGCTCCAACGGGATCAAACGGGAGCATTCATTCATGTTGTGTGGGGGATACCGAAGGGTCATGCGTCGCCAGCCGTTCTTGTTACAGCCTATCGACCTGATCCCGTGCGCTGGACGAGGAACTTCATGAGGAGAATATGATGAATAAGAGACACCAAGCCAAAATGATTCACGAAGGACAATACGTGGCCGAAGTGGATGTCGAGATGATCGAGACGGACGAGAGTTGGTCTCCATACCTTTCAGTTGAAGATGCCTACAGACTCGATGATGTCCGCGAAGCTTTACGCCGCGGAGACATCCGCGCGGCGGCCCGCCAAGCTCGCGTGTTCAGCCTTACTCCCGTTGCCGTTTGAATAATGGGGCGTCGAACCAGCGCATGGAACACTACGGCGCGAAGCCGCGCCGAGGTTCATGCGCGTCGTTCGACCAGAAAGGAGGCACGACATGGCGAGGACCAAACGAATCAGTCAGGAGGGAACTCTCACTACGCCCACCGTTGAGGGCGGGCAAAGCCCGATCACGAACTGTGCTGAATGGGCGAATGGCAAGCCGGTCGCGCTTCTTGGCGCGACACGACCAAGGGTGGACAGCGTGTTCCTCTATAGCCCGGAGACAGAATGGACCTATTCTCATCATGCGAGCATCACGGTTTTCAGAAACCGCTTTTTCGCGATCTGGTCCAATAGCCGCAAGGACGAGGACGCGCCCGGCCAGCGCGTGCTGATGGCCTCGGCAAAGGACTTCGCTCATTGGATTGCGCCGCACCCGCTGGCGGATTCCGTGCGAGACTCGAACGGCGTTGAACGTGTGCTCACCGCGGCGGGTTTTCACCAGCACGATGGAACGTTGGTTGCCTACTTCGGCAACTATGGCCAGCGCAAGGAAATGACCCGCCTGCAAGCCATGACAACGACGGACGGCGAGCACTGGAGTGCCGTGCGAGACGTCGGCATCCCGGTAAATCCCAATCATCCTCCGCAGCGTACAGTGTCCGGCCGGTTGATCATCTGCGGGAACATCGCTTTTCCATGGACCGACGATCCTTCGGGGCTGACAGGCTATCATATGACGGGCATCTATCCACCGAGCATGTCCGCGACAATCAAGGATGATCCCGCTTCGTTCTGGGATGTTTCCAAGCAGCAAGGCTGGCCATCCGCTCTTTGCGAAGGCTCGTTCTACCAGACGGATGATGGCGCGCTGCACACGCTGCTTCGCAGCACGGGCGGGCAGTTCCGTAATCGCCTTTGGGTCACGGAAAGCCGCGACAACGGCGCAACTTGGTCTGCGCCGGTCGAAACCGATTTCAGCGACACTGACACCAAGTTCCACTTCGGACGCCTACCGGATGGGCGCTTCTACTATGTCGGCTGTCCGATCGGGGCCGGCCGTATTCCGCTAACGCTGTCGCTTTCGCTTGACGGCGTGCAGTTCAACACGCATTTCATCCTGGGCGACGAGTGTTACTCCATGCGCCAGGCGGGCCGCTGGAAAGGCGGCGAATACGGCTATCCGCACACGCTGATACATGGCGGCCACCTCTACGTGATCGTCTCGCGGCAGAAGGAAGCCATTCAGGTTCTGCGCGTGGCTCTGTCGGAACTGTGAGGGGCGATGACGCGCAGCATGGCAGATTGTCGAACCAGCCGTTTCACGCGGCGGCTATCAGGTTCGAGAGGGATCGCCAGTCTATGGCGAGAGCGATGGCGACTTCGACTATTTCAACGGAACCGACATTATACTTGTTGCATAACGCGGCAGGGCATAAGATCAATCTTGTTGGTCATCCCGACAGGGACCATAATACTGGGATTGGGTCTGCATGAGATGCGATATTTACAGGGAAGCCGCTTGCTTGGGGCGGACGGCCTTGGTGGCTCCACCAAGTGTTCGACCACGACTCACCTTTGCGATGGCGCTGTGTCTGGCCGTTATGACAACGGCGGCCGGACGCGCCAATGAACTGGATAATCTCATCAGCCTGGCTTTCAGCAACAGTCCCGTACTTCACGCGGTAAGCGAAGAAGTCCGGCAGGCTATGGCCGCTCGCGACGCAGCCGGCGAATTTTTCGATCCACGCACCACAACGGCGGCGGGCAGGTTGTCCGGCGATACCGCCGCCACTCCTTTGTTGGGCGCACCAACAGGGCTCCCGCTGGCGGACGCCTGCGGCGTCTCGTCCGCCGTTGAAGTACCCGTCCGCCCGGGCATTTATACTGGCGTCGGCGTATCGGAGCAGTACCTGGTCAATCCCGCGTATGGCATCACGCCTGGTTATCGTACGTTCATCGGCGCGCAAATCCGCATCCCGTTGTTTCAGGACCGCGGGTTCAGCCTCTGGAAGCGAAATCTGTCGCGCTTGAAGGAACTTCAGGCTGCCGCCGACGCCCGCCTGCTGGAGACGCGGCAAGCGGTCCGGCATGCCGTTGAACAGACTTACATCGATTATCTTGTGGAAATCGCGAACGCCGCCACATTGGTGTCCGCCACCGATCGCGCCCAACAACTCCTAAAGGAAGCCGAGGAACTGGTCCGGCTGAAGATGGTGCCTGAATACCAGTTGGCCCCCGCGCGGCTTGAACTGGCGTTCCGCCGCGAGGAATTCTGCGCCGCCGTCCAGGCGATCGACACGGTTCGACTGCGGATTGCGCAGGTTCTGGGCGTTACATCCCCTCCCACGCTGACAACCAATTCCAACACCTTGACCGACCTCATCGCCGGGCTGCGCCTTCCCGAGGCGCCGGCGTCCGGACCGTCCTTTGCCGCGCGCGGCGCACTATGCGAAATCGAGGCGCTGGCGACCGCCGCGGCCTTTGAAACACGGTCGATGGAAGACCGGCTGCGTCCTGATTTGGGAATATCCCTGCGCGGGGTTTGGACATCAGAGGACTCCACGGCGCAAACTGCCGACGGGGAGATCATCGCCAACAAACCCTATTCCGCCGCCGCCGTGCTCGTATGGCAACGGCCCTGGAGTCAGACTGGCGCCCGCGCCCGGCTCCGCGAAGCGCGCGCTCGCGAAGCGCAACTGGCCGAACTCCAGCGCGAACTGCAAAACCGTCTGACCGCCGATCTGGCCGCCGCACGCCGTGAGATTACCGGCGCATCCGAAAGGCTCAAGGAGATCGCCGTCGCCGTGGAGCAGGCGCGTCAAACCCTCGATTCCGAGGCCGAGCGTTTCCGGCTCGGGGAGGGCCGCAGCCGTAACGTGCTGGACGCCCAGAATGACCTGACCAAGACCTATCAGTCCCGCAACGCCATAGTGGCGTCATTGCTGAAGGGACACTCGAATTTCATGTACGCAACCGGCTATCCAACCGTCAATATCCCGGCGGCAGATGCGCCGCACCTTCGAGGAGGCCACGATGGGCATCAGTAAAATCATGGATTTATTCGGACTAGGCGATGACAAACCGGAAGAATTGGAAATCGCCATGGAAAAGCAGATTCTTCGCGATGTTCATCAGGAAAATCACGGTTCCGACGGCACGCGGTCCAATGGCGCACGCGAGGCGCTGGTCAAGCCGGGGGCCGATCCACCCGCCGGGGAACTGCCGGACAACGTTCGGCTGCTCAAGGTGGGACGCTGTCAATCGTGCGGCGACCAGCTCATGGAACGGGACGAACGGCCCTGCGCCTGGTGTAACATACCCTGCCGCGCCGATCAGGATGGGTTTCATCTGGTGCATGTCGCGCTGGGCTCGTTCCAAGAGCGTCACTACTTCTGCTGCGACGACTGCTACGAAGCCTTTCGCAGGATGTACCCAGCGCGCGTACACCGCAACTGCTATGAGCGGCTGTGCGACGACTGCAATTTATGCACTAAACGTTTCATCAACGAATCTGACGGCTTCCGCGCGCAGGAGCAGACCACCCGCGTAAAGGCCGCCGTAACACCTGAAAAGGCCTGACATTTATGGGAGAATACCGCACCACAACCGGCGAACCCGCGCTGACCTCCGCGCCGCTGCGTCAGCGCCGACGGTTCCGCCGTCTGTCATTCACGCTGGCCCTCGTCGTGGGAGTTGCCTCCGCCGGATATTTCATACGCGTTGAACGCAGCTTCCTGGCCAATGGTTATGTCACAACCGAGAACTATGCGGAAGTACGCCCGGCAACCGTCGGCATCGTCTCGGAAATTCTCGCCCAAACCGGTTCCACGGTGACGCAGAACCAAGTGCTGGCCTTTCTGGACATGACCGAAGAACATGCCGCCGTCGAAGAGGCGCAAAGCCGCGTGCTCCAGGTGGAATCCGAACTGGCTCGCCGGGAGGCGGAAATCGTCGAGGAAAAACGCCATCATCAGGAATTGATTGCCATTGCCCGCCTGCACGTGCAAAACACCGCCGTCAAGCTTGCCCGGGCGAAGGAATTGCTCGCCAAGAGGCTTCTGGCAGGCAGCGCGATGGAGGACGCCTTGCTGGCCGGGAAGCTCGCCGAGGCCGAACTGGAGTCGTTGCTGAAAAAGGATCAATCCGTATACGATCAAGAACTCGCCGTACGGCGCCAGGAAATCAAGGCCCGCGAGGATGCCCTCGCGCGCGCCGTTTCGCGCCTGAAACTGAAGACCGTCCGTGCGCCAGTGTCCGGCCAGGTGCTGCGTTACGAGTTTGTGACCGGTGAACTGATGCGCCCCGAAAATGTCATGTACGAGATCTTCGGCGGTGTCCGGCAGGTGCTGAAACTGCGGATCCCTGAGCGATACGCCGCCCTCGTCTCGGTCGGCCAGAGCTACAAAGCCTGGCTGACTCCCTATGGAGGATTTCAGCCGGTTTGGTTTACGGGGCATATCGAAGCCCTCCGGAATGTCATCCAGACGGAAGGGCAAAAAACGTACCGGGTTGCCTACGGTGACTTTGCCGCCCGCGGACGCACGGTTTCTCCCGGGACCTCGGCCGAGACGCGCATCTACTGCGGCAAGGTGAATGTGTGGCAATTTATCCTGGACTTGTGAGGCAGCCAAGCGCCCCATGATTCCCCCCAAACTGAAGATTTTCATCCCGATGCTGTCCCCATATACGGGCCGGCTATGGGCTCTGCTGGGGCTTACGGCACTGTTGGCGGTGCTCGCAATGCTGCCACCGTTGATCATGCGAGCCATCGTCGACCGCGTGATTACGACTGGGGACCGTGGTCCCCTGCTCATGCTTGGAATGGCCATGATCCTTGTGCCGCTGATCAGCGCCACGTGTTCATATTTGCAAACGCTCGGCATCGCCTACGTTGGGCAGAAGTTTGTCTTCGATATGCGGCAGGCGCTTTACCGTCATCTGCTGCGCCTCTCCATGCGATTCTTCGGCAAGACCGGCGTCGGCATGCTCGTCAACCGTCTCATGGGCGACACCGGCGCGGTGCAGAACCTCCTGACATCCTCGACCATCAGCGTCGTTTCCGATCTGGTCAGTTCCGCCTTCGCCATCACCGCCACCTTTATGATCAACTGGCGGCTTGCTATCCTGATCGTGCTCCTGATGTTTGTGTTCGTGATCAATTTCCGCCTCAATATCGGATTCATCCGACAGTCCAACCGGAACTATCAGCGCTCCATGGATCGCCTGTCAGCGAGACTGCAGGACCGTCTCATGACCACCCTGGTCGTCAAGAGCTACGGCGCCGAGCTGCGCGAACAGCGCGTGTTCCAGGAACAGTCGGATTCGAGCTTGAAGCAGGTTCGCGCGATGCAGGTGGCCAACACCACTTTCAGCAACAATACCAGTCTTCTGGCCGACCTCGGACGCGCGACGATCTATTTCGCCGGGTGCGCCATGGTGCTCATGGAACTGATGACCTATGGCGATGTGCTGGCATTCACCACGTATGCCATCCAGCTTCTCTGGCCAGCCGTACGGTTCTCGCTACTGGCCAAGCAGATTCAGGATGTCGGAGTGGCGGCTGATCGGCTGTCCGAACTGTTCTCTGAAAGCCCCGAAATCCACGATGCTCCCGATGCGCGCGTGGTCCCCCACCTGTCCGGCCGGGTCGATTTCGATCACGTCAGTTTCCAGTACAACCCCGGCAAGCCGATCATCCGCGATTTTGACCTGCATGTCGAGCCCGGACAGACGGTGGCGCTCATCGGGCCGACTGGTTGCGGAAAGAGCACGCTGCTCACGCTGCTGCTCCGCTTCTTCGATGTCTCCGGGGGCGCTCTGAAACTCGACGGCCATGACGTGCGCACGGTGCAGCTCAAACAACTGCGCCGCCATTTTGGCATCGTGCTCCAGGAGCCGCAACTCTTTACGGCCAGCATATCCGACAACATCCGCTATGCCAGGCCGGACGCCACACAGGCGGAGGTCGTAACCGCCGCGCGTGTGGCCGAGATCCATGACTTCATCATGACGCTGCCGTCCGGTTACGACACTCTTATCGGCGTAGAGGGCACGCAACTTTCAACCGGCCAGAAGCAGCGCATCACTATCGCGCGCGCCGTCGCGGCCGATCCGGCCATTTTGATTCTGGATGAGGCCACCAGCGCGCTGGACAGCGAATCCGAGCATGCCATCCAGATCGCCATGGATCGTCTGCTGAAAAACCGGACGGCCTTCATCGTAGCGCACCGCCTCAGCACGATTCGCAACGCCGACATAATTGTTTTGATGAACCAGGGGCAGGTGATCGAAAAGGGCTGCCACGACGAACTCATGAAAATTCCGGGCGGACACTACGCCGCCATTTATGCCAGGTTCACAGGGCGCGGCACACTCGACGAAGCCCAAACCGTCTTCTCATCCAGCCCCTGATGCCGCCATGAAAGCGCACCATCGCAAGATACGTTTCCGACCGCCGCGCCGTGAGAATGCGTCGGCCGCCGGAAACTGGGATCTTTATCATCGCTTCCTGAGCGAATATGTCTGGCCTTACAGGCGTGTTTTGTTGGCGATTTCCATCTGGTGGGCGCTCAGTTCCATAACGCCTTTCCTGATGGCCTGGTATACCCGGGTGGTGGTCGATTCGATTCTGGTCATCAGCACGACAAGCGAGTCCACCGCCGTCGCGTCCCATGACATACCGCCGCTTCGTACGGATCGCATGCCCGAGAAAGCCGGGCCGCCCGGGGGGCTGACCCACGATCGCGGCCCCGGGCTGGCCGTCCGGCCCGCGGGCGCCATGCGCATGCTGGGGTGGCTGTTTGGCATCTACACGGCAACATTGATCGTCACAAATATCGGCAACCGGATGGAAGCCATCAGCCGGATCCGCATCGGCCAGCAGCTCACGGCGCGTCTCCGGGAGGATCTCCACAAGAAGATCATGCGACTGTCGCTTGCGTACCATAAAGCGCATGCGCCGGGCCGCCTCATGGCCAACATCCTGTCGGATGTCGGCGAAGTGCAGGACCAGTTGTACATGACCTTTCTGTCGTTTCTCGGGGCTTTCACATCCATCACGGTGGGGCTGGCGATTCTTTTCCTGCTCGACTGGCATTTCGGCGGAATTGCGATGCTGACTCTGCCGGCTTACATGATGTCCTACCGCAAGTCGCGTCGCGTTTTGAAAGAGGTCAACGCCGAACTCCGTCACACAAACTCCTGGATGTATGCCCTGGCATCCCAAAAACTGGACAGCATGCGGGCCATCCAGTCCTACGGACGCGAAAGCCATGAGGATCTGAACTTCCACCGGTTGTCCGCCTGTTTTCTGCGCGACACCATGCTTCAGCAGCACACCGCCGCCGGACTTGGCGCCCTATGCACGATCATCGCGACCATCGGGACAAGCTCCCTGTTCCTGTACGGCACCATGCGCGTGCTGGCCGGCGAGATGACGCTTGGCACGCTGATGTACGCGAGCGGGGTGGCGGGTGTGCTGTTCGGACCGGTGATCATGCTGAGCCAGCTTAACGTGACCATTTCAAAGTTGCTGGTCGTTTTACAGCGGCTGGCAAGGGTGCTTGACGAGAAAGAGACCATCGTCGAAGCGTCCGATGCGCTGGAATTCCCCTCGCCGCTCAAGCACGGCGTAACCATGCTCAACGTGCATTTTCGCCACGAACAGCAGAACCTGCCCGTGCTGGAAGACATCACCCTGCACGTTCGCGCGGGCTCATGGATGTGCTTGATGGGGCCAAGCGGATGCGGCAAGAGCACATTGCTCCACCTGCTCAGCCAGCTTTATGAACCCCTGACGGGAGAGATTTATTATGACTTCGTACCGCTGAACCGGATCCGTTTCGAATCTTTGCATCGGCGCGTCGTGCTGGTGCCGCAGGAACCCCAGATATTCGGGGGAACGATTCGAGACAACATATGTTACGGCAATCCTGACGCCAGCCCTCGTGAAATCGTTGCCGCCGCACAGGCCGCGGAAATCCACGACACAATCATGGAACTTCCCGTGAAATACGAGACTCTGATTGGAGAGAAAGGCATGACCCTCTCCGGCGGACAACGGCAACGAATCACCCTCGCCAGGGCCTTGCTTTCACAACCGGATGTATTGCTGCTCGACGATTGCATGTCGGCGCTGGATGCCGAAACCGAACGCCGTATCCAGGAAACGCTGATAAAAACCCTGAAAGGGCGCACCGCTTTGATCGTCTCCCAACGTGTGTCAATGGCAATGCGCTGTCAGCGGGTTTGCGTGCTCGACGGCGGCATAGTATTCGAAGCTGGCGCGCCCGCCGATCTGATGAAAGGAAACGGTTTCTTCGCGCGTCTGTACCGCCAACAGATGCACTGAGCTGAGATACCGGGGTTCAGGACAGCGGGAAAAAGACGAAAATGGCCGCCGCCCAGACGGCGTGACTGATCATGTTGATCCTGAGCGAACCGTAGCGGTGGTACAGAAGCGCCCAGAAGGTTCCGCACGTCAGGGCCGCCATGATCAGCATCAGATTGCAGGTCACCAGATGGGCGCCGCCATAAATCAAGACCGACGCCGCCAGCCCGGGCCAGCCGAATTCCGCCTGCAGCCTGCGTTGCACATAGCCGCGCCAGAAAAACTCCTCCCCCGGCCCCACCACGAGCATCAGCAGGAAAGCGATAACCCAGCGTGGCGTGGTCGCGCCAAACCCATAGACCGCATCGATTTCCGCGCCGCCGAAGGCAAAGAGGGTTCGCGCCGCGAGATTTCCAAGCAGGAACACAAAATAGAGCAGCGCGGCGGAGGCCAGTCCCATAAGGATGGTCTTGACGACCCCCAGCCCGCCCGCATCACGCAGCGCCGCCAGCATCGGATCGCGTTCCACGATCAGCGCCATCCCGCAAAGCGCCGCCGCGGAAATGGCCAGTTGGGTCCAGAAATGCGGAGTGCCGCGCAGGAATAGCAGTCCAAAGACCGCCAGGGCCAGGACCACCGCCACGTAGCAGCGGCGCCGCCTTACGGTGGCCGAAAACTTGTTGGCGTCCTCAGTCATGGATCATACAGCGGCGGCGGTCATGGAATGGCCGGAAGATAAGGGGCGATGAAAAATGCGGCGGCACAAAGCACGGTAAAGACCAGGTGCAGTTGGGCCGTGCTGCCATCCAGCACCGCGAATTGCTCCGGCGTACCGCGTCGCTTGACGCCGGACAGTTTGATGGCCAGCGGGAGGGCCAGAAATACGGCCAGCGTGGTGAGCGGGGTGTGAACGCCAAGTCCTGGAAACAGGTCGAGCAGAAGATAAACCGCGATCAGAACAAAGGGGCCGAGCACCAGAAACCGGTAATAGATTTCGGAACCGCGGCTGCCCAAGACGTTTGCCACCGTGCGGCAGCCTTTTGACGGGTCGCTTTCGATATCGCGCCAATTATTGGCGTGCAGGATGCCCACGGTGAGCATGACGGGCGGCAGGCTCCACAGGACCGGCAGCCAATGGAACTGCCTGGCCTGCACCCAAAAGGCGCCGAAGATCACAAGGATGCCGAACGAAAAGAAAATGGCGGCATCGCCCAATCCAACGTACTTGAAGCACAGCCGCGGCGTTGTGTAGCCGGCCGTGAAGATGGCGCCCAAAACTCCGAGCAAAAGCACGACCCACCCGGCATACCAGGTCAGGAACAGCCCGCAGCCGATACCGACAGCCAGCAAAACCGTCGCCGCCCGGAAGGCATGGGCCTCGGTGATCCAATCGCGAACGACCGCGCCGCTCGTGGCCGTGACCGTGTCCCGCGTATCCAATCCGCGCCGGTGATCGAAGCAGTCGTTCAACAAGTTGGCCGCCGTATGGAAACATAAGACGCCCAACAGCGTGACAACAAACGGTCCCCATTGAATCGGATAACCGCAGTAACGGGCAATCGCCATTCCCAGCACCACGGCCAGGACCGAAGCTGAATAGGCGAAGGGACGCACGGCAGTCAGCCAGACTTTGACCATCGGAATATCAGGCGGCGTGCTCACAACCGACTCCTTGCCGACATCTTGCATTGCGCTGTCACCTTCAACAGTTCGTTTCCTCGTCAAATTTTCAAGGGGCCTTGTTTTCGCATCTCAGCCGGATTTCCATGATCCGATCTTCGGCGGCTTTTCTTGACTCGGCGGAAAGTTTTGCCAGAGCAGCATCCATCCGCGGTTTCTTGCGTACGCTGGCATCATAGACCAGGAAATCCAGAATCCGCTTCCCAGTCTCCTTGTCGATGCCGGAGAACCATTTATTTCTCATGCGCTCGATGCGCGGTTCCCATTCGTCAGGCAAAACGTAATCGGCATTGACTGAACGGGCAAGTTTGTGACAACGGGCGCAGCGGACGGCAAAAAGCTCGTAGCCCGCGCGCGCCGCGACGGGATAGTTGGTCACCTCGATCGTCGCCGTCCCTTGATCCCACTTCGCGATCAGCGCCTTGGGGCTTTCGTCCGCAGCCGGTGTTGCCGAAATAGCCGGCAGCGCCGCCAGCATTATCAAGGCCGCCGACAACATCTGCCGCCGAAGCGCGAACACTTTCTTCGAGCTAATCATACCGTACGCTCCTTCCTTCCTTGCTCACTTCACGGCTTCGTGGATCGCAACAATCCCGAAACTAAGATACCGATACTGCACTTGCGTGAAGCCCGCGTCACGCATAATTTCCGCCAGCTCCGGCGCGCTGTAGAAGCGCGGGATCGTGTTGGAGAGGTACGCATAGGCCGGGCCCGATCCGGAGAATACGGCGCCGATACGCGGCACAACGTAGCGGGCGTAGAAGTGCAGTAGCCTCCTGATTGCTGAAACGGGCGGCTGCGTCGTCTCCACGGCGACAAGACGGCCGCCAGTGCGCAACACCCGCCGGAACTCCACCAGGCAGGCATTCAAATTGTCGCGCGTCAGATTGAGATTGCGCACCGCAAAGGAGATCGTCAGCAGGTCGAAACGATTGTCGGGAAACGGGAGCATGTCCGCCTTGGCCAGTTGAAACGCAATGTCGAGGGACTCGTACTTCCGCGCGGCCGCGCGGATCATTGGCTCGCAAAAATCCACGGCCGCGACCGCCACCCTGCCGCGTCCGGCCCGGCGCACGGAAACTGCCATCTCGCCCGTGCCGGTGCAGACATCGAGGCAGGAGGCAACACCAGGTTGCACGGCGCAACGCGCCGCGCGGCGCCGCCAGTATCGATCCAGCCCAAAGGTGAGCAGATGGTTCACAAGCTCATACGTGCCGGATATGCGGGCGAAAATCTTGTGAACGGCAGGCACTGTTTCAAGCATAATAATTACTGCTCAAGTTGTTCAGACGGCATGTATTTTTTGCGCTGGGTCAGATGCGCCTCTGCGGTCCGCCGCTTTCGGAAAGTTCCCGGGCAGTATTGATGTTTTTCCAGGCATTTGCCAGTTCGATCGGCACAAGCGGTGTGATCACCCCAAAGTTACCGGCGCAATCGACCGGACGCCGAACCGTTTCCAGCAGCGCGGCGGCCCGAAAATCGTAGTAGGCCAGCAGAGGTTCCGGACCAGGCGCGTCCGTCAGGCGCGGCAGCACGGCCCGGACCCCGGGCTGTCTGTGGCCGAGCAGCCATTGCACGGCCGACGGCGACGCCATCGGCAAATCGCAGGCCACGAAGAGCCATGATGTCAGCGGCGCCCAACGCATCGCCGCCAGCATACCGCGCAAGGGCCCCGCCGCGTCCTCCACGTCCGGCAGGACCGGCAGCGCCCGGAGATCGACGGGAAGCTCGCCGCCGCCCAGAATCACGACCTTGTCCACCTGGCTTTGTACTGACGCAACGATCTTCTGGAGCCACGTTTGGCCATCTTCCTCGATCAAGTGTTTCGGCCGGCCCATCCGCGTGCTGCCGCCGCCGATCAGGATGCCCGCATAAACCGGAGTGGCGTGCCAGGCCCCGGGCAGCCAGGCATCCAGAATGTCCATAACGATGGGCAGCCGGTCTTCGTCCCAGCGCAGAACACGGCGAATGTCGGCGGCTTCAGGCGGACCGGCATCTTCACCGGGCTTGCACAACCACAACTTGAAGGGCAAAGGCGTGGCCTTGTGTCCCTCCACCAAAATCAGATCGTAATGCGGGCCGAGCCGTTTGATCAGGTCCGGCAGCGCCAGGTCGGCCTGCCGATGCATGCGCGCGAAGAGTTGTTCCGCATCGCGAATCAGAACATCTGCGCCCGCCTTGAATATACGATCGGTATCCTTGCCCTCGCGGTCAAGGTCCAGCCCGTGCGCGTCCTGCTTGATCACGCCTACTTTCAAACCCCGCGCGCACAGTCGGTGGACAAGCGCCTCGATCAGCGTGGTCTTGCCAGACCCGCTGTACCCGCAAATGCCAAACGCTGGATAGGGAATCATCCGCGTTGATTCGCGTTCATGGGCGTTCATTCGCGGTTCCTTTTCCCAAGCCAATGCCCTGGCGTCCGCAATCGGCGGGATCGCCGCGCAGTTTGGACAGTCCGTGAGCGAGAGCGGGCAGGATGGCATCCAAATTTTCGACAGCCGCCCGTTCCGAACCGGGCAGACTGACGATCAGCGTTCCGTCCCGGATTCCCGACACGGCGCGCGACAGCATGGCGTGCGGCGTTGTTTCCGACGACGCCCGCCGCATGGCCTCGTCCAGGCCGGGAGTGCGCCGTTTAATCACAGCAACCACGGCTTCAGGCGTGACGTCGCGCGGCGCGAATCCCGTCCCGCCCACGGCCAACACAAGATCGATCGAATGGCCGTCCGCGAAATGGCGCAGGGCGTTTTCGATTTCGATCTGCTCGTCAGGCACAATACAAACATTGTATATGTTGGCCTTGAGTATCTCCTTCACACGCTCTGCCACCGCCGGTCCGGCCGTGTCCGTTGCCTCGCCGCGGGAGCAGCGGTCGCTAACGGTCAGGACGACGGCCTGGAAGGTCTCGCGCGGAATCGTTTCGACGATCTCGACGCAATCGCCGGCAGCGATCGTTCCGCCCGCGATGACTCGCGCAAAAATACCGAGACGGGGCATGATGCAGTCGCCGGTCTGCTCGTAGATGGCGCAGCGCGCATGGCAGATCTTGCCCAATTGGGTCACGGTCAGCTCCGCACCGCGCCCAACCCGCAACCGGCTGCCCAAGCCCAATTTGGTCAGGTCTAACCCCGAAACGACCAGATTCTCCGCGAAATCGCCGGCTTTGAGATTCGGCAGCCCTTTACGGCGCATGCCCTCGACATCCTGCGCGGCCAGGATACTGATCTGCCGATGCCGGGCGCCGGCATGGGCATCGCCTTCGATGCCGTAATTCTTCATCAACCTCACGGAGGCCATCGGCGACTTCTTCTCGCCCTTGCGGCGGCTGATGCAGATTGCGTCAACGGTTCCCATTTGACATGAAGTCAGTGATTCAGCGGTATCCATAAGCAGTTTAAGACAACACATCGATCCCGTTCAGGCCAAAATGCGTGGCGCTTGCCAAAAGTTGGCGGTCATTGGAGTAGATCGCCTCGAATCCGTTCTCGGCCGCGCAAGCCAAATGCACACCGTCCGCGGCCCGCAGCGTCGCGTTCAGCGGGAGATTACGAACCACCTTCGTTAAGCGGCTGACCACGGTCGCGGCGAACGGCAACCAGCGGATGCCATTCGCCTCGCAATCGGCATCGAACTGGTCCATCAGAGTCCGAAACCCCGCGCGGGTGACAGCGCCTTCGCGCCATTTACGATGAAAGGCGGCGATGGTCTCCGCGCGTCCGTGCAAGCAGCAGGCGAGGTGCTCGGCAGCCGCGAGCGCGCGCACACGTTCCCAACCCGCATCCTGCAGGTATAATCGCACAATATAACTCGTGTCGAAGTAGATCATGAGCCGTTCCGGTCCCGATCGTTCGACACCATAGCGGTGCTATCGGCGCCGCCTTTTACCTTTCCGCTCCGCTGAAGCTTGAGAAAGGCGGGCGACAAAGGCCGGGACGCAAAGTAGGGCGCCGGCCGTTCCACCGCTTGCGGCACCAATCGGGCCACGGCCACACCCCGATCGCTGACTACGATCTCTCCGTGCCGGGCTGTCTGGCGAACCCACGCCCCGGTTTTTTCGTGCAGTTCGCGTATGCTGATCGTTTTCATGTGTCTCACTGTGTCACATTGCGGCCCATGCGTCAAGGGATAAACCTCAAGCGTCTCTCTTCCAATGGCCGGATATCCCGCCGGTCTTTTCCAGAAGTTGTATCCGCTCGATCACGATCCCCTTGTCGGCGGCCTTGCACATGTCGTAGATCGTGAGCGCTGCGACGGCCGCGGCGGTGAGGGCTTCCATTTCGACCCCGGTTACATGACTGGTCCGCACCAGCGATTCGATGCGCAGGAAGTTCCTGCCGAACGTTACCTGAACGTCAACGAGGTCGAGCGGCAGGGAATGGCAGAGGGGGATCAACTCGGCGGTGCGTTTGGCCGCCATGATTCCCGCAATCCGGGCGGTCTCCACGGGATCGCCTTTGCGCACACCGCCGGGTTCCTTCAACCTCGCGACGATGCGGGCGCCCAGACGGACCACGGCCTCGGCGCGCGCGGTGCGTTGGGTAACGCGCTTGCCGCTGACGTCTACCATGCGCGCGCGTCCGTCTTTCGCAACATGACTGAGTCTTATAATTTTATGGGACATCGCGTATCTCCACCATCGCGGGGTTGGCCCCCACCCCGTTAAAATTACCCGCCGATCGATGCCATGGCCATTCCCTGTTTAAAGATCCGGTCCGCCGTCTTGCCTTCCAAAACGCGGCGCACGGCACGGCCGATCTCCGTCGTATCGCCGGCACGCAACGGCACGCGGATAGGGATGCCTTCGTTACTGGCCAGGCAGCCGATCAGCCGACCGTCCGCCGTTACCCTGAGGCGCGAGCATTCAGCACAAAACGGGGCGCTGCAAGAGGAAATCAGGCCCACCGTGCCCCGATTTCCGACGGCGTTGACTACGCCATGGCGCCGGGCGGAGAGTCCGTGTTCCTGATCGAGTGGGAAAACCGTAAAATGCGTTAATAGTTCCTGCCGCACCTCTTCGGAGGAAACGAATCCAGCAGAGAATAGTTCCGCGCCAGGTCCGATCGGCATTAATTCGATGAACCGCACCTCGCAATTCCGCTGCAGTCCATATTCGACGATATCCCGCACCTCATGCCCGTTGATTCCGCGGATCACCACGGTGTTCAGTTTCAGCGGGAGCAGTCCCGCGTCCAGCGCCGCGTCTATTCCATCCAAAACGGTCTGCAGTTCCCCGCTTCCCGTCAGACGGCGGAAGGTGTCGGGCGAGAGCGAATCCAAGCTGACGTTCACCCGGCGTAATCCGGCGCGCTTGAGCATGGGCGCCATTTCGGCCAGACGCAGCCCGTTGGTCGTGAGGGCGAGATCCGGTATGCCGCGATCCGCGAGCATGCCGACCAGCCGTTCGATTCCGGCGCGAACCAGCGGTTCCCCGCCGGTGATCCGGACCTTGGACAAGCCGAACTCATCCTGCAGGCAGGCGACCAGCGCGACGATTTCCTCGTAAGAGAGAATTTCGTCCTTGGGACAAAGCGGAACACCCCATGCTGGCATACAATAGCGGCAACGCAATTGACAACGGTCGGTAACGGAGACCCGCAGGTAAAGTCCGGCTGAAGTGTGGCTGGAGATCACAGCAAGCTCCACGAACGATAATCCACGCAGCCACCGGCGGGAATGCTCGACACGCCTAAGGGAACGATGATCGTCCCATGCGCCTTGCTGCCCGCCACGAAGTCCGCGGAGCCCGCATTCGGAACGGGTTCCACGGCCGTGCCGCCGGGCGCAAGCACCAGCCTTCCCAACAGGTAATTCCACTGCCTGCCCTTGGTCGTCACCGCGGAGACCAACGGCAGCCGCAGAAGCCGGCGGCAGCCCGCCTCCGGACACCCGGCGAGATAGCGCATGGCCGGCAAAACAAATTCGTGAAACCCGGTCAACACGCTCAACGGATTGCCGGGCAAGCCGAAGATGCTCCGGTGGGCGCCGGCGGTGGCGAACAACTGGGGCTTGCCGGGCTTCATGGCGATGCCGTGATAGTGGATCGTGCCGCCCGCTTCCTTGATCACGTCGGGAACCAGGTCGTACTTTCCGACGGAAACTCCGCCGGTGATCAGAATCACATCGCTGTTCTCCAAAGCCTGTCGCAGCGCCCGCAGCAGTTTTGCGCGATCATCCGTCACGCAGACCCAGGCGGCCGATCCAAAGCCGTGTTCGGCAACCGCCGCCACGAGCAGCGGCCCGTTGGAATCGCGAATTTCGTGAACACCGACCGTCGCGCCGGGCGGCTTCAGTTCCGCCCCGGTTGTGATGACGGCGATCCGCGGCCGCGCATGTACTTCCGGTTCCACGCAACCCACCGCGGCGCATACCGAAAGGGCGACGGCATCGAACCTGAAACCACGCGGAAGCAACACCATGCCCTGGCGCGCGTTTTCGCCGCGGCGCAAAATGTGCCGACCCTGCGCGACCGGGCTCAGGATGGTCACCGTGTCGTCAGCCATGGCCTCGGTATCCTCAAGCATGACCACGGCATCGGCAGCGGGCGGGATATTGGCGCCGGTGAATATGCGGACGCACTCGCCGGCCGCCAGCGCGGGCTGTGCGGCAGAGCCCGCCGACACCTCGCCCACGACGCGCAGAGTCGCAGGCGCCGCGGCAAGATCGCCGGCGCGCACCGCAAAACCATCCATGGCCGAACGGTCGGCGGCGGGGATGTCCCGGTCGGCGAGGACCGGTTGCGCGAGGTAATAATTCAAGCATCTGGAGTACGCGCGCGCCGCGGCCGGCAAGGGCTTCACGCTCGACACGATCGTATTCCAGGCGTGATCGGGATCGACCATGCCGTTTCCTTTCCAAATAGCGCGGGAAGTCTGGATGCGCTTCACGGCGCTACGATACAGGCGGACGATCCAGCACATCGGCGACCGCTTTCAGCAAGTCGGCGGCTTTCACTGGTTTATCGAGCCACCGGTCGTGCGGGAAGTAAGCGGCGTCAACCTGCGAGCGGTAGTCATACACCTCGGTGACGTTGGTGAGCATGATCACCGGGATGGCGCTGGTGGCCTGCGCTTCCTTCAATTCCTTGGCCAGTTCAAGTCCGTCGCTCAACTGGCTCATCATGACGTCGAGCAATATCAGGTCCGGTTTCCGGGCCTTCAGTTCCGCGCGGCATTGGTCGGCGGACGCGACCATCCGCACCTCGTATCGCGGCGAAAGCACAACCTGCGCAAATTCGCGGCAATCGGGATCGTCGTCAACAACCAGTATTGTTTTCATGTTTTTACGGTGCCCGTTTCATGGTTATCGGTCAAGTAAAAACTGCGCTGCAACTTGCATGATGTCGTTGCCAAATCCTAGCCCATGCCAGCGAGCGTCTCGCGCGCGGCGGCGATGAAGCGGTCGACATCGTCGTCATTGTGGGCGGCGGAAACGAATGCGACCTCGAACTGCGAGGGTGGCAGATAGAATCCGCGCTCCAGCATTTTCCGGAAAAAGTCCGCATAGGCCTGTGTATTGCAGCGTTTCACCGTCGCCAGGTCCGTCGGCGCCTCGCCAACGAAAAATGCGGTGAACAGTCCGCCGAGTCCGGCGCAGTGGAAGGTCAGTCCAGCCTCATGCGCGGCCGCATTGAGGCCTTCGGTCAACCGTCGTCCCAATGCTTCCAGGCGCGGATACGGCTTCTCCGCGCGAACCAGCTCCAGCATGGCCAGGCCCGCGGCCACGGCCAGCGGATTGCCGCTCAAGGTTCCGGCCTGATAAACCGGGCCAAGGGGCGCCAGTTTACGCATGATTTCGGCGCGCCCGCCCACGGCGGCGAGCGGCATGCCGCCGCCGATGATTTTACCCAGTGTGGTCAAATCCGGTGTCACGCCGCACTGCATCCCGTAGGTAGTGGGTCCCAGGCGGAATCCAGTGATGACTTCGTCCATGATCAGCAGCGCCCCGCAGCGGCTGGCCGCCTCGCGCAGCCCGGCCAGAAAACCCGCCGCCGGCGGGATCAACCCCATGTTGCCGGCAACCGGCTCGACAATAATGGCGGCCAGATCGCTGCCCTGGCCACGGACAAGGCGGTTTACCGCTTCAAGATCATTGTATGGCGACACGAAGACTTCCGCCGCCACGGATGGCAGTACCCCGGCGGAGGAACTGATCCCGCCGGTCAGCAGGCCGCTGCCGGCCGCGACCAGCATGGAATCGGTGTGACCGTGGTAACAGCCGTCGAATTTCAGGATTTTCCGCCGCCCGGTAAACCCGCGGGCCAGCCGCAGTGCCGTCATCACGGCCTCGGTTCCCGAACTGACCAGTCTAACCATTTCCATGGATGGAACCAGTTCGCACAGTCCCTCGGCAAATTCCACTTCGCGCGGCGTGTTGATGCCAAAGCTTGTTCCTTCGGAAGCGGCCAGCTGGATGGCCTTGACGATTTCCTTGCGGGCATGACCGAAGAGCAGCGGCCCCCATGACCCGCAAAAATCGGTAAGTTCGACGCCTTCAACCGTCCTGACGCGCGCGCCCTTGCCGCTCACGACATATAGAGGCTCGCCCCCCACGGAATTGAATGCCCTGACAGGACTATTGACCCCGCCGGGAATGACACGGCAGGCGCGATCGAAGAGCTGCGCGGAAGAAGAAGGTGGGAGGTGCGAGGTGGTAGGTGTTAGGTGGTTGGTGTTAGGTGTTAGGTGGTTGGTTTTTGCCATTGGAATGACTCCTCAAATTGACGTGTGATTTCGAATAACTGACTCAGAGCCGGAAGGATCGGTTTAGAGCCGTATTCGACGCTTTCTTCCTGAATGACGCTGCCGGTTCGCGTGGTTCCCCGCCATCCACTAAGGGCCTGGTGAAGTCCTTCGAGCATGCGACCGCATTCGTCGTAGCGGTCATCAAGTTCCTGAAACCGTTGCGCAGATAGGTACTTCTTTTCATTTGCGACGTCAATGTGATGTTGTGTTTCCCGAACCTCACCTAATGCGCGGTTGATCGCCTCGATGTAGATATTTGTATGTCGGCTTCCCCATCCTTCGGCAATCAAGGCCGGGGCAGAATTCGAGGACCGTCTCACCTGCGAACCCAGTTCATACGTCTCAAACTTCGGGAAACTAAGCGTCTCGTTATGCACCTCAATGTGTAGCGCCTTCAGTTTCTGATAAACCTTGAGATCTCGAAATGACTTGAGTTGTCCCATTCCCATCCCTCCTCTACCACCTTACACCTCCCACCTAGCACCTACCACCTACCACCTAGCACCTACCACCTAACACCTTCCACCTAGCACCTCATCATAACGGTTCGCCCAGTAGGAGATGATCAGATCCGCCCCGGCGCGTGACAGCGCCATGGTTGACTCGCGCACCATGCCTTTCAAATCGCCCCAGCCGCGTTCGGCGGCGGCGATCAGCATGGCGTACTCGCCGCTGACGTTGTAGACGGCGATCGGCAGGTCCGTGCGGTCGCGCAGGCGGGCGAGGATATCGAGGTAGAACAGCGACGGCTTCAGCATCAGGATATCCGCGCCTTCCGCTTCATCGAGCTGGGATTCGCGCAAGGCCTGGCGTAGGTTGGCGAACGAGGCCTGGTATCCCTGGCGGTCGCCCTTCTGCGGCGCCGATTCTTCCGCCTCCCGGAAAGGCCCGTACATGCTCGAAGCGAACTTGGTCGAATAACTCATCAGCAGCGTCTGTTGAAAGCCGCGCGCATCGAGCGCCTTGCGGATGGCAAAAACCTGGCCGTCCATCATGGCGCTGGGCGCGACCATGTCCGCGCCGGCCGCGGCATGCGAAACGGCCATCTTCGCCAGCACCTCGTTGGCGGCGTCGTTGTCCACATCGCCGGACTTGGTCAATGGTCCGCAGTGCCCGTGGCTGGTGTAGGCGCACACGCAGACATCCGAGGCAATCACCAGCTCGGGAAATTTCTTGCGGATCTTACGGATCGCCTGCTGCACGGCGCCACGCTCGTCATAGGCCGCGCTGCCGGAGCCATCCTTACTCGCGCCGTCAACCAGGCCGAAGACGAGGATGCTCCCGATGCCCATGTCCACCACGCGCTCCAGCTCTTTCATCAGGACATCGGCGCTCATCCGGCTTTGTCCGGGCATGGCGTCAATCGGCTCCCGCACCCCCGTGCCAGCCTTGACGAAGACCGGCCACATGAACTTTTCGGGCCCCGGCGCCGTCATGTCGAACATGCGCCGCAGCGCGGGCGTGCGCCGCAACCGCCGCAATCGAACTTCAGGATAGTTGTTCATCGTCGCTCCCCGGTTCCGTCTTCGCCATCATTGAAGCAAACCTGCTTCCCAAAAACCATTGAAAAAGGGCCTGCATCGGCAATTCGAATTACGGCCTCGGTCCGGGTGGAACCGGACCCTCCATGGCGTAAAAACGCCGCGATCGAACCCTGGAGGTCCGGGTTCCACCCCGGCCGTATTTCATTGATAGGGGTAGGGATGCCGCGTTTCCGCGGCACCCCTCCCTCCGAACCGTACAGGCGGATTTCCCGCATACGGCTCTCCAGTTAGAGGTGTAACCGTCAGACGGACTGGCGAACCTTCACATAGGTATCGTATAGACT
>CAIYGI010000316.1 GCA_903925685.1 uncultured bacterium | reverse complement strand
GATCAGCGCACTCCTCGCAGATTTAACCCACGCCGCTTTTTACCACCCTGAAACCGGCGCGCGTTTGATCTACGAACTCGCCTGATAAATACCAGAAAAGTGCCAACTCATTTTCCTCCGAGATCAGGAAGTGTGAACTTATTAGATTGGTAAATGGGCCCTCGTAGAAAACAGGCGCCGTGTTCGTGAAATAATCGTCGCCCGAAGGGGCCATGTCCGAGTCGATGGAGTAAGTGTCGACATTGCCAAGCGCGAAGTAGACCGGAGCGTTCGGGAATGACTGCCTGATCTTCATCAGGGCATATTGGGTGGTTTTAACGAACAGCTCCTTGCCTTTTTGAACGTCGCTGTTTTTTGCGATGTTGGTGTAACTGGCGATGAAGATGTAATCCGGGAAATCGCCGGGCACAAGGATGGCGTCGGGGTTGGGGCAGGCGGCGCGCGCATTGGCCAGGGCGGAGTTCAGGAGCAGCGGTGAAGCGGTTTTAATATGGGTGGCGTCCGGGGTAAAGTAACCGTTGGTGGTGGCCGCGAAATATCCGTCCCATAAGCTGACGTTGTTGGTAACCAGCGCCTCGGTCGTGGCGCGATCCAGAAATGGGCTCAGGTGAAAGTCTGAAATCAGCACGACCTTGCCAAGGCGATTGGTGGCGCCGCCCTGTTCGATAACGCGATAATAGCGGCTGGCATCGGGACCGCAGGGGAAATTGTTGGTGGTGAAGCTTCCCGTCGCAGTGATGTTCTCAACCAGCGGGGCAAAGGTATCGTACGGCGCCAGATACCCGGCGGACTCGATCGTAAAGACATTGCCGGTGGTCGCTTCCCAAGCGAGTTCGACCCCTGCCTGGCTTAGGCGTATTTCCCGCACGCTAAAGACATCGGCAGAGAGCGCGTTTCCCGAAAACCCCGCCATGCAAAACGCGAGCAGCAGAATAATTACAGGCGATTGCAACAAACGCTGTGTGCGTATATTTTTCATGATAAAGCCCTCAAAACATGCCGCGCGAATCGCTTCTTGAAATCGGGCGGCCGATTGACGATCGCACCTGTGAGATCTTTCGGCCCCCGTCGCGCCCAAGCCCACCCATGCGGTTTTGGGTTGCTTGATTCAGCAACATGGCCTAAATCCCGTTCTTTTTAGAAACTACGCCCTTCTTGGACTTACCACAAGGCAATGTGGTTACCGCGCTTCATGGAACCACGCCATGGCACCTTTGATTACCTCGAGATAGTCCTGCGGCAGCGAATGGCCTCCTTCGAAGGCATGAAGCGCAACGGGGTAGCCTTTTTCCTTGAGGTTCTTCTCGGCTTGCCGGGCCAGCGTGAACGGCATGATCGGGTCTTGGTTGCCGTGAACGATGAAGAATGGAATCCTTTTCCCGTCGTGCTTATTCTCCGGTTGTGTCAAAACCCCTTGGGACAGGGCGCCGCCGAACACAATGACACCGGCAAACACTTCGGAGTTGCGCAGACCGACCAGATAACTCATGCTTCCCCCGGCAGAAAAGCCGGCGAGGTAGACCCTGCGGGGATCAACCCCTTGGAGTTTGCCGATCTCGTCCAGAATCGTGGCGACGTCCCTTTGCGCATCCCATGTGTACCCGGCCTTTCCATGCTGGTTGAGCCCTAACTTCACGCTCCCGCACGGCAGCAGAATCGAACAACGTCCCGACTCCACCAACGGCAAAAATGTTCCCTCGGCTTGTTTAGGGGATCCGCCCATCCCATGCAGAAAGATCAGAAGGGGTTTCTTCTGATCCGCCCCTGATCCTTTGGCTTCATGAAAGATCGCCTTGGGGTCCGGGATTGCCGCCGCCGCTTTCTTCTGCGATGCCTCGTTGGCCTTCGCCTGCTTCAAGATCGCAGCATATTCAGGAGCCGCCCTGAGGGAAGCCAAGTCCTGGTCCTGGCTCATCTGAGCGGTGTCGCTAAAACCATGGTCCACGGCTATTCCGAGGTGCGTCAGGGCGTCCGCTTTCCGGCTCGAAAGTGCATAGGCGCACGCCAGGTTGTACTCGATCGAGGGGTCCGGCGTCCGCTTGAGCGCGCTTTCCAGCAGCCTTATGGCTTCGGGATAGTTCTTCGACTCGAAGGCCGCCAGCACGTCCTGCATCAACGAATGCTGATCCAGAGAGGCATGCGAGGCATCCCCATCCATCTTCACTTTCGTGCCATGCCGCTGGAACACCCCCAGGTAGTCCGCCAAGGGCTGCATGCCCATTTCCCTGCGATATTCGTCCACCTTGGCGGGATCCTCGAGCGGCACCAAGACATACTCGCCGTTGGCGTTCCCTGCAATTTGGCTGCCGTAGCGTTGCTTGTGACCGAGCATGAGTTGCAGCCGGTCGTAGAGTAACGCATAGCCCTGCCCATCGGGCAGTCGCCTGGCCTTCACGTCCTTCTCGATCTCAGGCAAGGCCGCCGTCATGAGCGGAAGGTCCCCGCTGTGCTGAACGATAAGAAATGCGGCGTTGGCCGCCGTAACCCCGAAGCGCGCGGCATCAATCCAGCCCCACTTCCCGGTCTCACGCTTCAACCATGCCGTATTCTCCGTGTCCACCTGCCGCATGGAACCGTGTCTGGAGGGATCGGTCCGGACCTGCTGATCCACATTCAACCTCTGGCTGAGTTCGGCTTTTATCGAGACGACCTCCTGCTCAGGAATCGATTCCGCCACCCCGAACACAAAGGGCATTGTGGCCCTGGGAGTTTCGCCGTTAGTCCCGGAATTCGCCTGCGGCGTCTCGGCGGCAGCGCCGAACGCAAACCCGATGCACAACATCGCCAGCATACTCATAACTGTCCGTATCATTCCGCCTATCCGCCACTTCTTCATTACCGTACTCCTCTCAGCGGGCACTGCTTGTATTCCGACCGTGCACCATGGTTCCCGTCCATGTTGCCGCCGACAGCATTTATGTCGAACGATGCGACAAACCCGCGGACAACGCGCGCCTTTTCCGGCGGCGAGTTTGCGGGCCGTACGGAACAAGTTGTGGTTTGGCTTTTGTTTTGAATTCGTGAACGACGATGGGCAGGCACTTTGCGAACAGGCGAAAGTCACCATCTGTAGTGAAGATGGCCAAATCGCGCCTCACGGCGACTGCGCAAATCAAGAAATCGGTATTTGACCCCTGAATGCCTTTTTTCCGGCATAAGTTGAACATTTTCGCCGCTGTTACATAGTCCTCCGACTGAAGGGGCAGGTCAGGAAAAACGACAAGTCGTGACTCCAGATGTTCAAATTGCCCCAGTTCCCGCACTCCCGAGAGGATTTCCTGGCGAATTGGTCCTATGATTTCCACCACATGGTGCCCGATCAGACGCTTCAATTCCTCCGCTTCAGGATTCTGAACAGATCCTGACCGTCGTAGCGCGAGCGACCAAATACTCGTATCAACGAGCACTCTCATGCTTTTGCCCGTTGCCGTTTATAATCGTACCCATCGTTGAAATCGACCTTCCCAAACAGGTCAAGAATCTTCTCCTGCTGAAGGTTGCGAATATAGTCAGCCAGCGCCTGCGTCACCGCCGCCTTCTTTGTGCGGTGACAACCGAGCGCAACAGCCTGCTTAATCAGTTTGTCATCGAGTTGTAGGTTAGTCGCCATGAGATTACCTCCACACAGATAGTCACACAATCTGATGTGTGGCATCAATCATTATTTGCGAACGCAACTCCATCGCTAACGGGCGCCGAGTTTCGAGCCGTACCGTTCAGAGGTTAGTTGGGCGACTATTTCAGTGTCTCAAGGAATTCCCTTTCGCCAACGGGTGGAAGGTCAACACCTTGTGCAATCATTACGCCCGCCATAACAACTTTGTTCCAATTCTCGTTTATTTTGTCGGACGTGAACCCACCTTTCAGGAAGTCTCTGTGACTCAATGCAGATGTGCAGACTGTCATGAATGCTTCTCTAGCATCTGGCGAAAGGTAAAGGGAGTTGTTTACCCACCAGTTTTGGCAATCCAGTGAAAGCGCAGGGCGCATCTGCGAATCGATATCGGCAGGTGGAAAGCAACGCAGGAAGTGCAGCGAGAAATTGATAGGGGTAGGGATGCCGCGTTTCCGCGGCACCCCTCCCTCCGAACCGTACAGGCGGATTTCCCGCATACGGCTCTCCAGTTAGAGGTGTAACCGTCAGACGGACTGGCGAACCTTCACATAGGTATCGTATAGACT
>CAIYGI010000315.1 GCA_903925685.1 uncultured bacterium | reverse complement strand
GCGGCAAAAGATCTTCTTGAATCGTTCCTGACCCCAGCGCTGGCGGATTCGCGTCAGGCTGCTGTGATCGGGAAGCTTCTCGTCCAGTCGGTAGCCCGCAAACCAGCGGATGGCCAGGTTTACCTGAGCCTCCCGCATCAGATCCCGGTCATGTACAATCCCCTGAAAGTAACCGGCCAGCATAAGCCGCAGCGCCGCCTCAGGTGCAATGCTCGGACGGCCGTTGTCGGCACAGTACACGGGTGGCGTCCGTCTCCATCCCGATCTGCACTTAAACGTTTTCACTTATTTACTTATTCGGCAAAGCATCCATAGTGTCCCGAAGGTTCTTGTTAGTGGTTCTAACAGAAAGTATCCCAAACGGCAATAGTCAAGCGAGGTTTTCCCGAGCGCGGGACGCAGGAAGAGATCCCAGGGTCCCAGTTCCTCCAGTATGTTCTATTCTACGCGCTCCAAATCGATCTTCTTCAAGAGTGCCCGGTTCCTGTCATCAAGGACGGGGCCAATTCCGATCACCTCACCTGTTTCCACACCAACCCAAACGCCGACCGGAAGCTTCGGATCTCCGTTATTAGCTCTTACCTCGTAACGAATTTCCCAGCAATAGTAACACGGTCCTTTTCCAAGACCGTCCGGCTTCGAGAACATATTCTCCTTGGGTGCCAGGACAAGCGTGACAGCCTCCTTGGACACAGTAAACACTCCCTTTGTCCCAAAGAAGTCTTGACGTTTAATCCAGTCATCAGCGGTATTCTTTGCCTCATCGACGTCAAGACCTACACTCGGCTTATTTCCAAACGGCACGCATGGACTGTAGACTATCGTCTGGATCTTTCCGGAGATCGAAGAAACAAAGACAGTTAGATCTCTGTTTCTGCATGGTTGGACACCATACCGCAACTCCAGATCAATTCGCCATCTACCCCTCATCCGTGAAACTACGCATTCCGACAATGGTGCTGTATTTGCAAACCAACGTATTGCTGGTGTGGCTGATACGATAGCCTTGTCAGTTGTACCTATATCTTCAACTGTAATATCTGTCAGAGATGAACTAGCACGCTGACGCTCATAATAGAGTATCATGCGCGCATCCATCGAAATGTCAACACGGTCTGCGCCATTAACCGTGAATGAGTAACAGCCCGTGACTGGTTCCTGTGTGACTGAACCGAGGGAAATCACGTCCTCGTGCAACACCTCTGTGTAGAACTTTCTTGCCAGCGTTTCGTAGACGACTACATTGCAGCTAGCCCCATCAGGCGACGCCGACGCACCGGCGCAATACAATGCTAGCAACATAACACTGTACAGACACGAAACGGATCTATGTATGCCGTGCGAATTCATTTTTAACTTGCCTCGCGGTTAAGACCTTCATCGCCAGTTATCCCGCCCCTAATAATCGGCGGTCATCTACGGATAGGACATGCACTCGCCCATGCTGGTATCACCTAACCATCGGACATTCGCAACTTTCCCTTCAGCACCGTAAACTCTATAGTTCTCTTCGTTAGCTTCAATGATGGCCCATTTTGAAATCTTACTTTCCGCCCACGAGGCAGCACATCCTACGCTCACAGGGTTGAAATAGAGGTAACGCCAGAAAAGGGCATCAAATTCGGTCGCCTGCTTTTCTCCCACATCGAAATCCCAACCTAAGGCACAAGTTGCTCCAAACGTGGTCTTCCATGTGTTTAGCACATCCACCGATTCTGAGGCAGATGAGCACCCTTTGCCCCGAGTGCCATGATAACCAGTGGAACACGCATTCAAGTAAATGAAGCGAAAACTACATCCAATAGGCACGATTGAGACACCAATTGCGCCCTCAGGATTATTTACCTCTAGCTGCAACTCTGCATCACACCACTTTGTTGTGCCGTTGGGAGACGAACCATGTGCTGTAAGACAAAGAACACGAGAACTTCGGAGTTTTGACCTAAATGCCTCCAAAGAGCCATTTGAAAACACATCTGGCTTTGTTATGGACTCAACATTATAGTGAAATTCCTTTAACCACGCTGGCCCTACCGAGACGTTCATCTTGGGGTCACCAGCCTCGATAACCAGCGCTTTGAAAGGTTCAAACACCGCGGTCAGGCTCTTTGACTTGTCCATTCTGACCCAGAGGGCCTTCAATGTGGCCCTGGTGTCTGTGGAGTTGGCGCCTAGGTTCACGGGTGTGCCGGCGCAGAAGGAGTCGCCATAAACATCTGCATTTCCCTCCCACCTTGCAAACCGATAGCCGGGCAGTTCCTGCGCCTTGATTTTGACGATGGTGTTGAGCGCGTAGTACCGGTTGGCCGGGTAGGCGAAGCACTCCCCGGCGCATCTGTCGCTGGCCGCGGAGCCGCCACCGGACTCGTCCTTGATCTTCGGGGTCAATTCTAGGATTGGCGCGGGAACGCATTTTATTGAGGTGGAAACGCTCCACCATGTTGCGCCCGTTCCGGGATCCCCCTGGAAATTCGATGTGCCCGATTTGTACACATATCCAGGATCCGACTGAAAAGAAAACCCGTACCATGGAGCCTTAATCACGGACGGTAGCGGGACAGGCAGTACTGCATATGAACTGTCAAGGAAAATGCAGGGACCGCCGTCTACCACAGTGGTGCCCTGTCCGTTTTCCACGTCCACCCCAAATACGAGGGTTTGGGTGTTGGTCGATCCGGACGAGGAGCCCAAGCTTGGCGCGAGCCCGTACGTGTTTAAGAACGTGCCGGGCAAGGTGAGCAAGACGTTCTTTCCGCAAACACTGTATGCCTTGCTGTGGCGGTACAGGCCGCCGAGTTCATAGTATCCGGCCTCGAAAGCGTACCAGCCGTTGATATATTGTGGTATTGTCTGTTTAGTGCTCCCGTCAGGGTTCTTAATTACGATCGGTTTTGCCTCGGCCGAGACGGCGAGATTGGCATTTGCCGGGCCGGTAATCTTCTTGTATGAGTAATTCACGCCGAGAGTGCCTGTGGGAATGGTCACGTTGTCCTCATGGACATAACCGGCGTATTTGCCCACGGGAATGACTTGTGCGTCTATGTTCGTGACGTCCAGCCAAAGTTCACCGTAGGGCACAGTAAGGGGACTTATGCGCGTATCATTCGAACTCTGACCCGTATCGCGGCTGTTGAAGAACTGGACTCTTGGCGCAATACAGCCGTCCATCAATGATCCAGGAATGGACCAGCACAAGAATGGCATCGCGCTTTTTGCTTCAAGCGTTATTTCCTTCCCGCGCGGAACATCGAATGACAGGCCCACGGGTATGACATGCCCGGTCTGCCCGTGGTATGGTCCCACTGGACAAGTTCCAGCATATTCTGCAGAAACAATGCTCGCGCCGGTCCACCAGTCTTCCAACCATACCGATTGGTTGCCAATACAAGATCCATTCCAGCACTCACAATCGGAATTGGGGGCCTGTTGGGGTCCTCCATTATCCGCAGAATCAACCACTGTTTGAGCGTACTCCTGCGCCAGACCCCCCGGCATACTTCCCGGCCCCGCATTGCCATTGATGTTCTCCCATTCCTCCAGATTGTATACGCCGTCACCGTCGGCGTCGCCATTGGCGCTCAGCCACCGCTTGGCGGTGATGTCGAAGGCGGCCAGCTCCAAGGTCATCCCCGTGGCGTGCTGCACAATGCTGTTCGCGACAGCACGATGCCCCTCGGTGCCCATGGTCAACAACGCTGTGACTGCGGCGGCGGTTGTTCCATTGAGCGCCGCGCCCCCCGGTTGCTGCACAAGTGCCTGATGATTTGCCGCAAATACACGCCACACCTCCCGGTGCCGCACCCCTCCCGATTTGCCCAAATCCAGGCCCGTGTCCGCAAGGACCGCCTGCAGGAGGGTAAACTCGGCATAGTCGGGAACACCATCCGGCTGCGGATTGTAGCTGAAGTCCTCAAGCACCTGATAATCGCCCGTGTCAAAGGCAAGCGTGCTGTAGTTCGAATACGGGGCTATTCCATAGATGTCCAGCGTTTGGCCAACCGCCTGGGCCAGGGTATCTACATATTGCCGAAGCGGCGTCTTGTCAAACACGGCCGTGACCCCATAATCAGCGGCCAGCAGCAGTGTCTTGGTTGGATTGGTGTCTCTCTGGTTTGTCGGTAGCACTTGGTCAATAACGAACTGGGGAAGGCTGCCGGAGAATCCTGTGGATCCCCCGCGCCAGAATTGGAACGACCAGTCTTCTGCAGCGGCGCCCTTTACCGTCAGTGAGGCGAACTCGGCTGCGGTCATGCTGCTTTCGGGTCGGGCGACCGGATTGCCGGAGGCGTCGGCCTGCCACCAACTGGTGGGCCTGTACTTGGGCAGGTAGTACGTGCCGGGAACGGGGCTGGTCGTGCCCTCGCCCTCCTTGGCGACAGTCACCTTCACCGTTGGCGGCGCGCCGGGCAGCGTGGCATAGTTCTGCACATCAGGAAGCTTACCCGTCTGGTACAGCACCGCGGTCGACGACAGGGCAAGATCCATCCATCCGCTCCATGTTGCCTGGTTCGACAGCGCGAAGACGCACTGGTTTCGGAGATACCAGTCAGCGAAGAGCCATTCATCGGCATTGGAGTAGCCGTCCCCGTCAAAATCGCCGCCGGCCGTAACGGCCGCCGCCAGGCCAGCGTAGTTGGCGCCCTGCGGCCACAGTCCGGTGGGCTTTACCATGAGCACGGACCCCAGCCCGGCTCTGGCCTTGAGTTGGAACAGCGCGTAGTAGATGTCAAAGGAATTCTGGGAGAGGATGGCACCTGCCGCCATGGTGCTGATCACGCCAACGGGCGGGCGTTTGTACCCCGGCGCGCGCGCCTCCAGGTCGGCGAACCAGGCGTGCAGCAGCTCCAGATTGTGGGCGTACACGGCGGACAGGTCGCCGTACCACTGCGTGCTGCCGTCGTGCAGCATCTTGTTAAAGGTCTCCAGCCAGACGATGTCGGGGATCATGCAGCCGTTTACGGCCGTCGTGGTGGTCGTAAACGTGCCGATAATGAAACGGTATCCCGTGTAGTCGAAGAACGCCTGGAGGTCCTTGGCCATGTTCAGCGACTCAAAG
>CAIYGI010000314.1 GCA_903925685.1 uncultured bacterium | reverse complement strand
GGTGTTGCTCGCGCGCGAGGGGGGCGTTCAGCGGATGCGCGGTGTGCCCAAGGGGCAGACGGCGCGTTGGCGGGAGTTGGCGGAGCACTACCGGCGCTTTCGCCGGGCGCGGCGGGAACTGGGCCGATTGTACCGCGAGGTGTTGCGGTTGACCGGGGAACTGGAACGACTGCGCAGCGTGCCGCCGCTGCTACAAGTTGGTCAGTCTGCTGCACACCAACGCGACCGGGGATTTCTTCCTGTACGCTGGCCTGGCCGTCGTGCCGGGTAACGCCCACGAATCTCCCGTGTTCTGGAAGATGGTCGATGACTTCGTTGCCGCAGTTGGCAAGGGCGTGATCCGGTTAGATGCCAGCCACGCCGAACCCATGCGCCTGCGCGAAGCGAAGCGCCAGCGGACGCTCGCGCGCCAACGTCAGGAACTGGGAGTGCCCGAACCGATTCCGCCGTCACAGTGGATCGCCAAGACGGTTCGTTCCGTCGCGTCCTGCATCGACGAAAAACCTTTACGGCGCATATAATCCTGTCCGTGCAGGCTCGCTGGCCGTCCCATCTGCCCTTCCGCTCCTCAAAACCGCCTTTCTCCCACACCCGCGCCCTCCGCCCGCCTCCCCACTGTCTGAATCGCAGAACCGGAGAATGAATCAGATTGCGGAGCGGGGCTTGAAAGGGCTACCTTGAAGAGATGCCAGTCGTTGCCACAGCCGATTTCAGCCACCTGACCCCCGAAGCCGTGCTCGACGCCGTTGAGACGGCGCAGGGTGTGCGTTGTTCGAATCTTTGCCGTCCGCTCACCAGCTATATCAACCGCGTTTACGAAGTCGGCCTTGAGGACGGCGGATTCGTGATCGCCAAATTCTACCGGCCGGGACGCTGGGACCGGGTGGCGCTGCAGGACGAAATGGATTTTCTGACCGAGCTGGCGGCGGCGGAGGTGCCCGTAGTGCCGCCTCTGCCGGGACGCGACGGAGGGTTGCTGCATGACCTTGGCGGGACGTTCTTCGCCGTCTTTCCCAAGCGTGGCGGACGGCCTTTGGACGAGCCGGCTTTCGAACTCTGGCCGCAGCTGGGCCGGCTGATCGGCCGCATGCACGCCGTCGGCGCCCGGCATCTGCCGCGTCACCGCATCGTCATCCACCCGCGCCATTCCACGCGCGAGCACCTGACGTACATTCTGCAGTCGGGAACCGTCGCCGCGCCGCTGCTGCGCCCCTACGAACAGACGGTGACGGGCCTGATCGATCTGATGACTCCGCTTTTCGAGGGCGTCCCGACCCTGCGGGTGCATGGCGACTGCCATCGGGCGAACATTTTGTGCCGTCCCGACGAAGGGTTCCACCTGCTGGATTTCGACGACATGGCCGTGGGGCCCGCCGTACAGGACCTTTGGCTGCTGCTGCCAGACCGTCTGCGGACGGCGCGCGCCGAGGCGGAGGAACTGATCGAGGGATACGAGACATTTTTCCCGTTTCCGCGGGAGTCGCTGGCCCTGATCGAGCCCCTGCGCGCCATGCGCTTCATTCATTTCACCGCCTGGTGCGCGCGCCAGAAGTCCGACGGCGGTTTCGCGCGGTTCCTGCCTGGCTGGGGCACGCCGGAATTCTGGCGTCAGGAGATATCGGATCTTGAACGCCAGCGCCGTGAAATCCTCGATGCGGCGGAATGAGGCGGGGATGAAGGATGTCAGGCTGAAGGGTGATTGACCGATTCCGATTGTTTGTCCTCAGCAATTGTAATTATGGCGTCGAGGACGGAGTTTGGAGGGTGGGAAGACGGCGGGATGAGCTGGCGTGAGGGTCAATAACGGTGAAGGCGCGAGACGGGATGCGTGGTTACGGATGGGATTCCGGTGCTGGAGGAGCC
>CAIYGI010000313.1 GCA_903925685.1 uncultured bacterium | reverse complement strand
TGCAAGCTAATTATTGTTATTTATAATATTTACATGGGGACAAACGGAACGGAAAAAGAAGCCGTTTTCGCGAGCAAACTCGCTGCTATCAAGGGTTTGAGCATGAAAGGCGCATCAAAAGACGCTGGAACTTCGGTCTAACAACACAAATGTTTCCGCACCCGCGTAATATTCTGACTCCTGAATTCTGACTTCTGATTGTTTGCCAGGCACTAAACGATTCGAGCGGTCGTTGTCTTGGCGGCCGCCGCCGCGCACGCGGCTTCGTACACGGCGCGCACCGCGACCCCGCAGGCCTCCGCGCGCGCCAGGCAATCGTCGTACTCCGGCGCCCTGGTCACGACGGCCCCGCCCCAGACGCCGACCTTGATGCGCACCGGACCGTAGCTTGTCGCGATGGTTTCGATCCGGCGATCGAGCATGGTGCGCTTGCAAAGCCTTTCGCGGACGCCAAAGGTCGGCGTTTCGCGGAAAAGCAGGTCGAGCAGCGCCTCGCGCAGAGCGGGCGCGGCAAGCACGGTGACAAGCACCCCGGGCCGCTGTTTTTTCATCTGCACCGGCGTGACAAAGGCATCCCAGGCCCCGGCCTTGAGCAGGCCGGGAATCAAGGCGCCGATCAGCTCCGGCGTGGTGTCGTCGAGATTCGTCTCCAGCACGAGACACATCTCCGTCGCCGCACCCGCGGCGTCGGGTATTTCGAAGAGCATCGCCCGCAGCAGATTGGGCCGCCCGCGCAGGGCGCGGTGGCCGAGACCGACGCCGCAGCCCGCGAGGCGCGCGCCATCGGGTGGCGCTTCCGCCGTGCGCCAGGTGGAGAGCAGCGCGGCGCCGGTTGGCGTGACCATTTCGAAGGGTTCGTCGGCATGGGCTGTGGCCATGCCGGTCAGCAGGACGACCGTTGCCGGCGCGGGAATGGGCAGTACGCCGTGGGCGCAGCTAACGGTCCCGTGGCCGAGGGGCAGGGGACCGACCGATACCGCGTTCACCTGCAGAGTCTCCAGCGCGGCGCAGGCGCCGACGATGTCGGCGATGGCGTCGAGCGCCCCGACTTCGTGAAAATGAATCTGGTCGGGGGTGGTCCCGTGAACTTTGGCCTCGGCTTCCGCCAGCCGCGCGAAGACCGCCAGCGCGCGTGCCGAGACGGCCGCCGACAAGCCGGCAGCCTCGATCAGCCGGCGGATTTCCTTCAGTCCGCGATGCGGCGCATGGTCGGCGTCGTGCCCGTGCGCTCCCGACTCGTGGGCATGCACGGTCACGCGCGTGCCACGCAGTCCGCGGTCCTGGGTCGCTTCCGCATGTATCTTGAGTTCGGCGGTCCCCAGGCGCGCCAGCGTGGCATTGAGCATGTCCACGGGGACGCCGAGGTCGATCAGGGCCGCCAGCAGCATATCGCCGCTCGCCCCGCCTACGCTGTCGAAATGCAGATGCCGCGTCATGTGTTCCACTCCGCCCGCATTATACCAGAATTTAAGAAGCGGCGCGGTTTTCCAGTTCGTACCAGCGTTGGGCAAGCTGTTCCAACTCGCCGACCAGCTTGTCGGCGCGGTCCTGCGCGGCGGCAATTTCGTCGGGCGACTTCCGGTAGTGGGCCGGATCGGCCAGCGCGGCGTGGAGCGCGCGCTGTTCGGCTTCCAGCGCCGCGATGCGGTCGCCGAGTCCGGCCAATTCCTGCTTTTCTTTATAGGAGAGCCTGCGCGGCTTGGAGGTCGCAGTGCGGGGCGGCGCGGCGGGCACTGCGTCAGGCGCTTCCGGCTTCGCGCGCTGCGCCAGCCAGTCGTCGTAGCCGCCGGCGTACTGGGCGACGCGTCCGCCGCCTTCGAGCACGAGCGTGCTGGTGACCACGTTGTTCAGGAAAGCGCGGTCATGGCTGACCAGCAGCAACGTTCCCCCGTACTGCAGCAACTGCTCCTCCAGTAATTCGAGCGTTTCGATGTCGAGGTCGTTGGTGGGTTCGTCCATCACCAGCAGATTACTGGGCGTCAGGAAGAGCTTGGCAAGCAGCACGCGGTTGCGTTCGCCCCCGGAGAGAATGCGCACGGGGGTGCGCGCCCGTTCGGGGGTGAACAGAAAATCCTGGAGGTAGCCGAGAATGTGCCGGCTTACGGCGCCCACCTCCACCATGTCGCGATCGCCGGCCACGTTTTCAGCGATTGACTTCTCCCCGTCCAGCACGTTGCGCAACTGGTCGAAATAGGCCAGTTGCAGCCGCGTGCCGGGCGTGACCTTGCCGGCCGTGGGCGCGAGTTGTCCGCACAGCAGCCGCAGCAGCGTGGTCTTGCCGGAACCGTTGGGGCCGATCAACCCGATGCGTTCGCCGCGCAGAATGCGGGCGCTGAAATCCTGCACGAGCGGGGCGCCGCCGGGGTAGGCGAAGCTCGCGTTCTCGACCTTGATCGCCAGCGCGCCGGAGCGTTCCGCGCTTTGCAACTGGAGGCGGCTGTTGCCCTCCTGAAGACGCCGCTGGCTGAATTCCTCGCGCATCTTGCGCAGCGCGACCACGCGCCCTTCATTGCGCGTGCGCCGCGCTTTAACGCCCTTGCGCAGCCAGGCTTCTTCCTGGTTCAGCAGCCGCGACTTGCGCGCCCAAATAACGGCCTCGTCGTCCAACACCTGCTGCTTGCGTTGCAGAAAGGTGTCGTAGTCGCAGTTCCAGCCCACCAGCGTGCCGCGGTCGAGATCGATGATCTTCGTTGCCAGCCGCCGCAGCAGCGTGCGGTCATGGGTGACGAAGAGCAGCGTATCGACATTCCGCCGGATGAAATCCTCCAGCCAGTCGATGGCGGCAATGTCCAGGTGGTTGGTCGGCTCGTCGAGCAGCAGCAGGTCCGGCTCTCCCACCAAAGAGCGCGCCAGCAGCGTGCGCCGCTTCATGCCGCCGGAAAGCGTCTCGAACTGCGCGTCGGGATCGAGCCCCAGGCGGGAGATGACCTGCGCGGCGTCGTTCTCGTGTTCCCAGTGTTCGACATCCGCATGTCGCGGTTGGGCGCTTTCCACGATTTTTCGCACCGTTCCCGCAAGTCCGGGCGGCACATCCTGCGGCATGCAGGAGACCCGCACGCCGCGGTCGCGGACCACCTCGCCGCCGTCGGGTTGCAGCTCTCCGGCCAACACCCTCAAGAGCGTGGATTTGCCGGCGCCGTTGCGGCCGACCAGGCATGCCCGCTCGCCGCGTTCCACGTTGAGCGAAACGCCATCCAGCAACGGCGCGCCGCCAAAGCGCACCTTCACGTTCTGTAAACTCAGCAAGGCCATATGGTTCAATCCTGTTTTCGTCAAAGCGTATCCACCGGACTGACCACTCCCATCGGACCCTTGTTCAGTACATGTGTGTAAATCATGGTGGTCTCCACTTTGGAGTGCCCCAACAGCGCCTGCACGGTGCGAATGTCCTGCCCGGCCTCCAGCAGGTGCGTCGCGAAACTGTGCCGGAAACAATGCGGCGTGAAACGGATGGTCAGCCCCGCCTGCCGCACCGCATCTCGTACTGCCCGCTGGAGAATCTGCTCGTCCAGATGATGCCGCCGCACATGTCCACTGCGCGGATCGGTCGAATAATCGCCGGCGGGAAATACATACTGCCAGCCCCAGTCGAACGGCGCGTTTTGGTATTTGCGAGCCAATGCGTAAGGAACCTCCACTTCGTGCATGTTTCGGGCCTTGTCAGCCTCGTACAGGGCACGCCGGCGTTCCAACCAGAGCCGGAGTTCTTCGCGGAAACGCGTGGGCAACGGCACATAGCGGTCTTTGTCGCCTTTGGCGCCCCGCACCACGATCCGATTCTGGTCGAACTGCACCTCCTGCACGCGCATCCCCAACAGTTCGTTCGTGCGCATGCCCGTTCCGTAGAGCAGGTTTGCAAGGAATTTCTCCCGTCCTGATAGGTGTTCGATCACCGTCTTGATCTCCGCCCGGCTGGCGACCACCGGCAGACGTAACCCCATCCGTGCGCGTGGGAAGTCGCTGAAGTCGCCGATCTTCTTCTTGATCACCTTGCGGTAGAGGAAGACGACGGCGTTCAGCGCCTGGTTCTGGGTGGACGAGGCAACCTGCTCCTCGACAGCCAAGTGCTTCAGGAAGGCATGGACATCCGGCGCCTCCAGTGTGGACGGTTTGCGCCAACGGTTGAACGCCACGAAGCGCTTGATCCAGCCCACGTAGGTTTGCTCCGTGGAATACGAGTAGTGCTCGATCCGCAGACAGTCGCGTACGCGCTCCTCCAGTACACGCCAATTCAGCCCCGTCACGTCTATAACCGCTTCCGCGCTGCTCCCGCTGTCGTTCGTAGTTCCACCCTGCGGGACTGGGGCTGCTGTGCGCGCGCCGCCAGACAGACGCGATGGCGCGGCGGCGTAGCGCCGAACGGGGGACGGCGCGTTACCGGATTTACAAAAATCAGAAGGCCGACGATGGTCGGGAACCGGTTTCTCAACCGGCGCTGAAACACACTTGACGGCAGGGCCGGGGTTCATATACCCTGATTCCATGTTTGAGGAGGATGACGATGGCGTATCGTCTTTACATTCCGAAGAAGCGGACAGATCGGAGGCCGGCGACTCCTCCCCATCCGTTCTCGGCGCCAAGGGTATGCCCCGGAATCTTTCGTAGTACGTCTCGATCGCGTTACGGGACTGCTGCACCATCCAGTTCGACACCCCGGGAGATCTGGCGGTTTCACGTAGGAACGCCTCGATCTCGCTCCGCCCCAGTTCCCGGCGTGGTCGGCCCGGGTAACGCGCGAAGAACCTGCGCACCCACGACACGCAGTACGGGATGTTCTTTTCTTGCGCCCCCGCACCCCTCAGAGCATCAATGTAGCCATCAGGCCACTTGGGGGCCGGATCCAGCGGCGCGGTCGTCTGTAACTCCGGTTGACGCATATTACATCTCCACTATGATTCCCTCATATGCGTCAAGAATAGACCTCCTTTTTGTTGAAGTCAAGCCATATACGATGATTTCTTTGACGCATATCATGGGTCGGGGGGCACCGCTCCAGAAATATGCATGACGATCAATAAGAGGTTGGCCGACAAAAAAGATGAAATTCACGCTCGAACAACAGCACCGTGATGTTCCTGACGATGCGCTTCTCGCAGACCTGAAGCGCGTTGCCGGAGATTCCGGATTGGGTTCGTTGACTTGGGCGCTCTACAAACGGGCTGGCGAATACGGTGCGGAAACTATTCGCAAGCGATTTGGCTCGTGGAATGCGGCCCTATTGAGGGCCGGGCTTCACCCGAGCAAACGATGGCGCATCCCCGATGAGGAATTGTTTCGGAATCTTGAGCAGGCGTGGATTCGCCTCGGCCGACAGCCGAGGCGGGCCGACATGGATCACTCATCAAGTTCCATCTCAAAGTCCGTTTATGAGCAACGATTTGGAACGTGGCGGGAAGCCCTTGAGGCTTTTGTCGCCTTCATCAACGAGTCTGACAATGGCGAAGTTCCGGTTGTCGCGCCTACCGGCGCCAGGCGTAAAATGACTCCACGGGAACCTTCTTTGAGATTGAAGTTCAAGGTGATGCGGCGAGATTCATTCCGCTGTGTCCATTGCGGACGCTCCCCGGCGAAAGACTCAAGCGTGGAACTCCATGTTGACCACAAAGTGCCATGGTCCGGAGACGGAGAGACAACATTGGAGAACCTCCAGACGCTTTGTTCAGACTGCAATCATGGGAAGAGCAATCTACAGGAATCAGAGGCCAACCAAGCCTCCGAGGTTACGGCTCGCAAGCTCGCCGAACCTCAAGGCTGACGTTCGGCAGGAAGGAATAAACGGAGGACAACATGGCTGACTTCAAATTCAACTGTCCGCGCTGCAAGCAGTCCCTTGAGGCCCCGCAAGAGATGCTCGGTCAGACAGTCAATTGCCCCTCCTGCCAAGCGCCGATCAAAGTTCCGAATCCTCAAACTCAACGGCCTGCGAGCCTTCCACCGCAAGCCAGACCACCGCCGGAGCCTCCGATGCCCAGTCAGAACCCCAACCTGTTCTCATGTCCAGACTGTGGGAAGACTGTTTCTGTGCATGCTGAAACTTGTCCATCCTGCGGCCGGCGGTTCAAACACGTACAGACGCCGGGGGGTATGCTCGCTGCGGTCGTGCTGGGACTGCTCATCTGTGGAATCATATTTGTGATGATGATGGGAGGTTGTTGAGTTGTGGCGGAAGAAGCAGCGATTACATCATTATCGGGTTGGGACATTGGAGACTCACCATGGAACGACTGCAAGGCCAAATGACCAAAGAAATCGGCAACCGCTTAACCAACAGCGTGGCGGTCGTCCACCCTGATGTCACCGTGTTCTATGACCACGGACGATCCGGCGACCACAATGTCTGTCAGCCAACGACCTATATGGGGCGACGCTACGGCGCCGATGCGACGCTCTCCGGCGTGGACATAGTCGCCGTGAAGGACAGGAAGGTGATCGTCGTCGTGGAGATCGAGGAGGGTGGATTTCGCCCCAAGACAATGCTCGGTGACGTGTTCGGCGTCGCACTGGCTGATTCCATGCACATCCAAGGGGATCGCTACGTGATCGAAGACGCAGTGATCGTTATTGCGGTCGTTCACGATGGCAAGGGAAAGAAGGGCGAAAAGTGCGGACGACTGGAGCGCCATCTCGCTCGCTACTTTCTCCGTCAACCATCGAGATCCGTTTCCACAATCAGAGTTCTTCCGTGCTCATCCGAGGATATTGTCCGTCGTATCGAGAGACTCGTGCGTCTGGAACTCAGCAAGCGCAAACGAAGAGAGACTAGTAGCAGCCGAACACCACCTCGCACTTTACGTCGCGTACCGCGCCGAAAGTGAAGGTGAACGTTGGCCGATAAGATGAAAACCAGAATCATAGCACTGGCGATCTTCGCGCTCTGCGCAACAGCCTTCGCCGAAACGAATCTGGCGATCACCGGAATTTGGGCCGGACCGGGCAACACCATGGTCGTTGCGTGGCCGGGCGAGACGGGACGCTGGTACCGGTTGGAGCAAACAACCAATCTCGCATCTTCTGTTTTTGAGACGGTCTTCCCCTCCGCCGATGCCACGCCTCCGACGAACCACTACACGAACACCGTCAGCGGGACCGGCGCGTGTTTTTACCGCGTGGTGGGCGACACGGCCGATTCGAACCGGGCCGACCAGGGGACCAGCGTGGACGATACGCAGGTCTTCCTCGGCACCACCAACCGCGACCGGAGCGTTCAGTTCGGGTACGAGGGGGATGACACGCAGTACGCTGAGGGGGCGGAAGGTGACGACTGGATTGAGCAGGAGGGCGGACCGGGGAATGATAGGTTGACAAGCAAGGGAGGGTCGGGGAACGATGTAATCTACCAGTCAGGCGGTGCCGGGGATAACCAGATCACCGCAGACGGCGGAACGGGAAACGATAACATCACGCAATTCGGCGGCAGCGGGAGCGATAAGATCTTTTCAACGGGTGGAGATGGCAGTGACACTTGTTACATCAACAGTGGCGCGGGTGTGGATACGTTGAACATCGACGCTGGTCAGGGCTATGACGTGATCACGGTATACATGGGTGCCGGTGATGATGTTGTTACCTACAATGTGAGTGCTGAAAGTGACGTTGTCTATATTGACGGCGGCTCTGACGACGACACCCTAAAAGTGAATGTCGGTGAGAATACGAACTTCTCTCTCGTTGATGTAACCGGCACCACGATGTATCAGTCCGGCACGGGCGGCTCCGTCATCACGGTCGTCAATGTTGAACACGGTTGGGTCATCGCGCCGGACACGACGGTTCTTTACGAATGGTAATCAAATGAGAATCGGCGGCATATTATTGGGGCTGCTACTACTCTGCCCGACAGCCTTCGCCGAAACGAATCTGGCGATCACCGGAATTTGGGCCGGACCGGGCAACACCATGGTCATTGCCTGGCCGAGCGAGGCCGGGCGCTGGTACCGGCTGGAGCAGGCCACCAATCTCGTCTCGGGCGCGTGGGAAACGGTTTACCCGTCCACCGACGCCACGCCCCCGACCAACCACTACACTAACACCGTCAGCGGGACCGGCGCGTGTTTTTACCGCGTGGTGGGCGACACGGCCGATTCGAACCAGACCGACCAGGGCACCAGTGGGGACGATACGCAGGTCTTCCTCGGCACCACCAACCGCGACCGGAGCATTCAGTTCGGATACGAGGGGGATGATACGCAGCTTGCTGAGGGGAGTGCCGGAGATGACCGGATTGAGCAGGACGGCGGACCGGGGAATGATACGATGACGGCAGTGGGCGGCTCCGGAAATGATGTAATTTGCCAGTCAGGCTGCGCCGGGGATGACCGGCTCAACGCAGAAGGCGGAACCGGAAACGATAACATCACACAATTAGGCGGCACTGGGAGCGACACGATCATCTTAACTGGCGGAGATGGTAATGACACATTGTATATCAACAGTAGTGCCGGTGTAGATACGTTGTATATACACGCCGGGGTGGGCGATGACGTGATCACGGTATGTGCAGGTGCTGATGACGATGATATTACCTACACTGTGAGCGTCGGAGAAGACAGGGCGCGTATCGACGGCGGCTCTGGCAACGACAACCTGAGGGTGACTATCGGTGACGATACGAACTACTCCATTGTCGATGGAACTGGCAACACGATGTATCAGTCCGGCACGGGCGGCTCCGTCATCACCGTCGTTGATGTTGAGCACGGGCAGGTAATCGTAGGCACAACGGTCCTCTATGAATGGTAGGAAGGGAAAAGGAATACTGCCAACAAGCGCGGACACCTTACGTTTTTGCCGAGGCGGCAAAAATGCAGGTGCCGCGTGACGTTAGGCGAGAAAAATAGATGAAGATTGCGACAACAGTATCAGCCTTCATGTTGGCCACCACGATAATGGTTAAGGCAACCTCGGCTGCATCTCTCGATGTCCCTCCCGTTTCCCGGCCGTTCTATCTGGGGTTCACCCGTTGGCCGGCCGACCTCACCGTTGAGGGTGTAGCCACAGCCCAGAATTTTGCTCACGCTCATGGGGACATCGTTTCCGTCTGTTTCACCGGCGGCATTCCTTGGCCGGAAAGTCTCGCTAACAAACCGTTCTCCAAGGACGTGCAGAACAACCTGGGTTACCGACCTCCGAACGGGAAGAAACTCTTCCTTCAGATCTCCATACTTAACGGTGATCGGACTGGCCTCTCGCCGTATTGGGGAGCGAAAGACAACCTCCCCTTGCCAAAGCCGTGGGATAAATACGATTTCGACAGTCCTGAGGTAAAGCGGGCCTACCTCAACTTCGTCCTCCGAGCGGTAGATGCGATGCATCCCGACTACCTCGCCATAGGAATGGAGAACAACGTCTTGCTGTCAAAGCACGCAGCAAGCTGGAAACGCCTCAAGGCCCTGCATGTCGAGACCTATATCGGAGTCAAGGAGAAGCATCCGAACATACCCGTCTTCTTCACCACGGACGTGCTTCACTATAAGAAAATCGCCGACGAGGCGCACGAGACGGATCAGGAAGGCGAGGTTGCCGAACTAATGAAACACAGTGACCTGTTCGCCATGAGTGTGTATCCGCACATGAGTTTCAGTGTGCCACGTCCGGTCCCCGAGGACTTCTTCGACTTTGCCCTCAAGTTTGGCAAGCCGATCGCGGTGAGCGAATCGGGGGATACGTCGCGGGACGTTGAACTAAAAGCCTACAAGGTCACACTGAAAGGGAGTGAGTCGGGGCAGAAACAGTTCACTGAAATGCTGTTGAAGAAGGCGGAAGAGAATCGGTATGAGTTCGTCATCACGTTCGCCACCACTGATTTTGGAAGCCTGTGCGACAAAATGCCGCCGTCGGCACGCGACTTGGCGAGAATCTGGGCATACACAGGACTGCAGACAGGTGAAAGGAAACCGAAACCGGCGCTGGCTGTTTGGGATGCTTACCTCAATGCGAGTTACGCTCGCCCCTGAAAAGGCAGACTATTGTGATCGGGAGTCTAGTCCGGCAGCAATCATCGCCTAACAAGGCGGTGGAACACTACGCCGCGAGGCGCGGCGAGGTTCACCGCCGCCGTTAGGCAAAGCAAAGATGAAAAACGAAAAACTAGTTCTTACCGCGCTCTGCGTCATCGTATGCGCATGGGTCGCCAAGATGCTCATCAACGTTGTTTTCATGGCGCGCTACCAAGATGTTCCGGTGCTCGCTACAACCTTCGAGCTTTCGATGTTCCTCGGAGCCGGATTGATCCCGTTGGTCGCGGTCTGGTTCTTGAAGGAGAAGAAACGAATGTGGCTGTATGCGCTGTGGGTGCCTTGCATCCTGTATGTGAGTTTTCTGGCCATCAATCTCTCACGCTTTCGCCCCGTTGCGGGTAGTCTACGGATATCTGCCCGCAACGCCAAAGAAGTCTTCACAAAAACAGTTACGCTGAGCCCAGTGGAGTGGCGGGGAGGCGAATACTCGGTCATTACGCCGACCGGATCGAAAAGAACAGAACGGTACAGAACACTTCTTGGGTTTCCGGATTCCCATCCTGATTGCTTTCATGTCCTATGGCACACACCACCACTGAACCCCACCTGGCACTTCCTGAAGATTGGTGACTGGGCCATCTGTGATGCATCAAGAACAAAAGACAATCTGACCATTTTGGTATTCTTTCGAGTGAGAAGGGCCTAACAAGCCAGTGGAACACTACGGCGCTGCGCGCCGAGGTTCACTGGCGTCGCCAGTGGAAATCGACACAAAAGGATAAACGCATGACCGACAGTAAAGTCTACGGTGAATTCAAGGGGCCATATCGGCAGAAGAGTGTCAAGCAACGGATTCTGGCACTCTTCTTGGGCAACCTCGGAAAGGTAATCGGGCGTGAGATCATTCTCCGGGCGGCACGCGATCCGAAGACGAAGAAGGAACCGGAGAATTGGCACCAACGGCTTTCAGAGTTGCGTACGGACGACGGGTATACGATTCTGTCCTGGCGGAATCGCGGCGATCTTCGGGTGCAAGAGTATTTGATGCCCAATGCAACCAAGCGCAAGAAGGCCGGCAAGCGAGTCAGGCCCAACGACGAGACATGGGTTGCCATTCTTGAGCGCGCCAAACACTGCTGCGAATGGTCCGAGGGAGGACATGTCTGCGGACTACACGAAGGGGACGTTGATCCTGTTGGTGGTGGGCGTGTGAAACTGACGCCGGACCACAGGAACCCCCACTCATTGAACCCCGACGCCGACCCATCCGATCAGTCTCAATGGACGGCTTTGTGTGGGCGACATCAGGTCACGAAGAAGAATTACTGGGATTCGGCCACGGGGAAGATGAACACATACGCTATCGTTCAGTTCGCTACACGGCCCGAGAAGGAGATTGTCTTCAAGTTTCTACTGGAGTATTTTGGATACGAGATGGACGAGAAAGGCGGGATTAAAAGGAAATGAAAAAGATCGACAGGACGCGACATCCAGACCTTCTTGAGTTGCGGGAAGTCGTCGCGACGCAACTGGGCAAGCAGGGCGTGGTTATTCTCCCGCCGATGGACATAGAAATGTCTTCGCAACTGCTGCTCGCCTTGGGATTCCACGCGCAATGCTGCGTTCTTGACCCCTGGTACAATAAGGGTGTTGGCGGCGTGCGTGAAGACTACGATGATTATCTCCCACAACTCCTGCGATGTGTTGCGCCGTTGTCCGATCATGTCTTCTTGTGGGGGTTTCCCGAAATTGTGGCGCGATTTGTCAGGATACTTCCCGAACCATTGACGCTCAAATGCTGGCTGACGTGGTTCTACAAGAACTCTCCTTCTCGTATTCGCGGGTGGAGGTCAGCGCAGATGACCTGCCTTCATCTTACGACCCCTGCCGCGGTGATGCACGTGGAGAACTTCCTTAATGACGTTCAACGGGACAAGATGCAACAAGGCAAACTGATGTACATTCCTGGGCCGCCAAGCGTAATCGAAGAGTCTTTGCTGTGCGGTTTTGTTGGAAGGAATGAACAAACTGGGCATCCGTCGCAAAAGCCCCTTTCGGTCATTGAGAAGACGCTGCTGATGGCCACTGCACGCGGCGAACTCGCCATTGACCTTATGAGCGGATCAGGAACAACGGGTGAAGCATGTATGGCAAACGAGAGGTTCGCCATACTCTGTGACATTTCCGATGAGTACACTCGGATTGCGGAGGAACGACTTGGCATCGAGAGAATGAAGGTCAATGACTCGGTATTGACTTTATTGGCATCGCCAGAGAACCGCCTACCACAGGAGGGGGTTGCTCTTCCCGCCAAGCACCCACGTCCGGCAGCGCTACGCCTTCAAAACCGCGTAAACCAATTGAACCTCGAAATAGAATAGACAATGACCAGGCGAACAAGGCGCGGGAGGCGACGGGATACCGCCGCCTCACCGCTGCCGTTCGGAGGAACAACGAAAATGAGGAACGCGAAACACAGCCAATGCTCGGCCGCTGTCGCAGTGCTCGTTTCCGTGACCGGCATACGGGACGTCGTCAAACCGATCATTGGCGACAAGCTGGTTCCGGTCGGGCTCGCGCACAGCGAGATGGCAGGCGGCGAGCTGGACCGGCGCATCATGGACCTGATCGAGAAGAACTACATGGTTCTCAACCTGGACCGGGACTGGCTGGACAAGTTCAAGAATAGAACGGATCGCGGGGACAAGAGCAACGTGTACTATGGCATAGGCAAGGTTCTGGACGCCGGCAGTCTGTTTGCTCAATACACCGGCGAGCAGAAAGTGGCCGAACGCGCCCAGTACATCATGGACCAGTTGCGGAGTTCGCGCGATTCCGACGGATACCTGGGCTTCTGGAACGTCGAAACGAACAACCACCAGAACGTTGTCAACTGGATCCTCCACGAACAGGAGTACATCAATTTAGCGCTGGTGAGGAACTACCGGGTGACGGGAAATCCGCAAGCTCTAGCGGACGCGAAAACCATGGCAGATTACATCATGCGGATGTTTCCACCCAACGACAGGGGTGAGCATCTCATTCCATCGGGCACATCCATCGCGGGTATCACGGAGAACTTCGTGGAGCTGCATCGCGTGAGCGGGGAGGGGAAGTATCTCGAGTTCGCCAGGACCCTGCAGTATGAGCCGCACTGGTACTACCTGAAACCGTTCGACGCCTGGGAGAAGAACATCGCGCAGGCGCGTTACCATGTCTACGTCATGCTGTCGCACATGTATCCCGACATGGAACTGTACCGGCTGATCGGCGGCGAGGACTACCTGAAGAAGAGCCTGTGGATGAAGCAGGAGCTGATCGAGCAGGGTCGCGGCGGGTTGCTGGTCACCGGTTCAACGTCTCAAGGCGAACACTTCACGTACAATCAGGACGGAGCGGGTGCGGTCGAAGAATCGTGCGTGACGGCCTATCTGCTCCGCTGGATCGACAGCCTCATGCGGCTGGATGGCGATATGCGGTACGGGGACATTATGGAACGGACGATCTACAATGCCCTGTTCGGGGCGCAGTCGCCGGACGGCCGCCGCATCTGCTACTTCACGCCGTTCACCGGAAAAAGGGATTTCCAGCAACACGACACTTTCTGCTGCAACGGGAACTTCCGGCGTGCGGTTGCCGAGTTGCCGCAGAAAGTGTACTACCGCACCCTTTACGGCGGCATCGCGCTGAACCTGTTCACGCGTTCCGACAAGACGTTCGACGTCAACGGCAAATCCGTTGAAATCAGGCAGGAGACCGCCTACCCGACTTCCGGCGAGGTCAAGCTGTCGTTGGTTTGCGCGGAACCGGTCGCGTTCGCGTTTCAGTTTCGGACCCCGCGCTGGGCGGAGAAGCTCGAGTGTGCCGTGAATGGCGAGCCCTGCGCGCCGGACAAGTCCCGGCCGGGTTGCGCCGTCATCAAGCGGGTCTGGAAATCCGGCGACACGCTGGTCCTTTCGATTCCGATGGGCTGGCGTTTCGTTCGTGGCCGGGGGCTTCAGGACGGCCGCGTCGCCCTCTTGCGCGGGCCCGTTCTGTTCACGTTCAGCGCAACCCTGAATGCGGATGTGCTCAAGAGATGCCCGAATCCACGCGACCTGGTTCTCGATCCGACCAGCATCGGGGAGCCGGTCCCTGACAACAGAATCCGTCCGGACGGACAGAAAGTCGTCGTCAGGGCATGGCCGAATCCCGAGCACACGGCCGCCCAAGTCGCTATCGTCCTGACCGAGTTCGTCGATCCCGACGGTATCGAAGTGTATTTCAAGGTCCCAGATCTCAAGGATACGCGACCGGTCCGGATCATGGACGACGAACTGCTCTCGGAGCCGCGTAAACCCGCCAAGGACGAGATCATTTTGGAGCGGTCAACCCCGCCAGGTTGAGGAAGAACGTCGCTGAAATGGGACGACCGAACCAGCAAATGCTCGGTACGGCTTCGCCGCCCGAGATTTGCGACGTTCGGCTCCGCCTTGTCCCGCGATGCAACAAAACGACGCCTGGTCAAGGAGTGCCTGAATGAAATGTCGAATGTCGTGACCCCGCTGGCCGCTCTGGCGCCGCCCGTTCTGTAAACTCAGCAAGGCCATAGGGTTCAATCCTGTTCGAATTCCCCAGTACCGCCACGGCTACGACGTGGCGGCTCTTCGCCCCATTGAGGCCCGTTACTGTGCCAGCTCGTAGCGCTGGCACTACTTGCAATTCCCGCGCCCAGTATAAAAATGCAAGCGGCCTGCATCTATAGCAAACAACGGGGATGCCGTGGGGAAAAATCGGAGATACGCCCGGATCGTTTGGCGAGGACATTGACAACGAACGCCGGATATTGGATGTTAAATCGAAACCGCTTGCCACGGATTGCACGACCACCGAATTTTGACGATGCCGCTTATGGACAATCTACTGACGAACAAGATGCGCGGCGCGTTTGCGCGGTGGCTGGGCGGGGCGCCGGCAATCATGGCCCATGCCCCGGGTCGGATCGAGGTGCTGGGCAATCACACCGACTACAACGAAGGCTTCGTGCTTTCGGCGGCGATCGATTGCGGCACCGTGATGGCCGTCAGGCCGATCGACGGCAAGGAATGCCGGCTCATGGCGCTGGACATAAGCGAGGAGGCGCGCTTTTCCGCGGCCGCGCCGGACCAGGCGCAGACTCCGTCGTGGGCCAATTACGTGCGCGGCGTCTACGCGAACATGCTGGCGCGCGGCGGCCGGCCGCGGGCCTTTGCCGCCGCCTTCCTCGGGACGATTCCGCTGGGGGCCGGCCTTTCCAGTTCGGCCGCGCTCGAGATGAGCGCCGCGCTGGCGCTGGCCAGGTTGCTCGAGATGAAAATCGACCCGCTCGAGATGGCGAAAATCGGCCAGGCCGCGGAGCACGATTATGCCGGCGTCAAATGCGGATTGCTCGACCAGATATCCAGCCTCTTCGGCCGCGAGGGGATGCTGGTGCGCTCCGATTTCCGCACGCTGGAAGTGCGCCACGAGCCGCTGGGCGCGGGGGCGGTGTTTCTGATCGCCAACACGGCGGTCAAGCACCGCCTGGTGGAATCGGCCTACAACGAACGCCGGGAGAAATGCGAAGAGGCGGCGCGCTATTTCGCCTCCGTGCTGCCGCATCCGGTGCGGGCGCTGCGCGACGTGAGCTGGGACGAGTGGCGGGAATGGGCGCCGCGCATGGACCCCTGCGCCGCGCGCCGCGCCGCGCATATAGTGGGCGAGAACACCCGCGTGATCGCTGGTTCGGCCATGCTGGAACGCGGCGATCTGGAGGGCTTCGGGCGGCTGATGTTCGAATCGCACGAAAGCTCGCGCACGCAGTTCGAGAACTCGTGTCCCGAACTCGACACGCTGGTGGCGGCGGCGCGGACGCTGCCCGGCGTGTACGGCGCGCGGCTTTCCGGCGGGGGCTTTGGCGGCAGCGTCGTGGCGCTCGTGAGCGCGGCTGCGGCGGATGCCGCGGCGGCGCGGTTGCGCGCGGCATACGAGCAGGTCTACGGTCATCCCTGCGACACGCGCCCTGTACGCCCGTCGGCCGGCGCAGCGCTGTTGGGATGAGCCAGGCGCAAGTCAAGCCTGTTGCGAGCGGCGAAAAATATATGTTTTTAGTTGCGTCGGCACTGGAATGTGATATAGACAGTGCCAATGGCATGCCGGACCCAACGTGTTCGGCGCCAAAATCATAAGGAGAACCTGTATGGCAAACGCAATGACGAAGAGTCAGGTTTTGGCAGGCGTGGCGGAAGCGGTCGGAATTACGAAGAAGCAGGCCGGGTGCTGCATCGAGGCCTTGGTCACGATGGCGTACAAGGGCGCTAAGAACGGCTTCACGATTCCCGGACTTGGGAAACTGGTGCTCGTCAAGCGCGCGGCGCGCATGGGACGCAATCCGGCCACGGGCGAAGCGATCAAGATCAAGGCCAAGACGGTTGTGAAATTCCGTGTTGCCAAGGTCTGCAAGGAATCGGTCCTCAAGTAGTACGATCGTTCGATGTGAAAAGCCGCCTCCGCAAGGGGGCGGCTTTTTTTACTGGAGAATATGGCATGCCGATTTTCGAATACGAGTGCGGAGCCTGCGGTGGACGTCTGGAGCGGCTGGTGCGCAACGCGGGCGATGTGCCCAAAAGTTGCCCGGCCTGCGGAGCGCGCAAAATCAGCAAGGTGCTTTCGACCTTCAGCGTTGGCGCGGCGCCGGCGCACAAGCACGAGCATACCCCTTCCGCCGCCTGCTCCAGCTGCTCTTCCAGCGGCGCCTGCCCCTACGGTGGATGAGGGGCGCGGCGGCGCGAACTACCCGCGGGATTCGATCGACCAAACCGCGTTCAGCGTTTTCCGCCGAACAGCCACACCAGCCCCGCCACCACCACCGCCGCCAGCAATCCGAGCACGGTGGGCATGAGCCAGACCGGCGAACGGGCGGGGGCGGATGTCGGAGGCTGCGTGGACGGCACAGCCTTGCGGGCGGACGACGTAGTGGACGCGACAACCAGCGCCGGCGGCGCGCCGGGGCCGCCAAGCAGGAAGGCGCCGCCGCCCGGCAGGCGCGTCACCGAGCCGGACGGATATGACGCCAACGCGTCGGACCAGTTGGCTGTAATCAGCAGGTCTGTTCCGGGGTTCAGCTCCTTGGTTTGGCAGGAGCAGTCGCTGCAGAGAAACGAGGCCAGTCCCTCTATGGAACCCGGCTCCAGATTCGAACCGGCCAGTACGATGGCCCGTCCGCGGCCGAAGATTGCCGCCAGCAGTGGCTTGTCAGGCGCCTCCTCCGGCGCGAGGGCACGCAGTTGTTCGCACAAGGCGCTTTCGTTCGCATCCTTCCATCCCAGTTTGAAAAATGGGAAACGCAACTGCAACGGCAGGTTTGCCTGAATCTTGGGCGGGGGCGAATCCGGGTTGGCCGGGTCGTAGACCGGCGTCTCCGGCAGTTTGATCTCCTGCACGACCTTGCGTGACGCGGCTTCCGCCCTCGCTTGCAGCATGGCGTTGGTCGCTGGTTGCGCCCCTTCGACCAGCACCCAGACGGCCGAGGCGCCGGTGAGGATTTCATGCGCGATTCGCCGCCTCAGCGGCGAGTCGGCGAGTTTCAGCACCGTCTCAGGATCTGCCAGGGGGCCGGTTGTCCAGGCTGGGCGGTTGTCTGGAAAAACGACATCGAAACTACCCGGCGCATTGGTCGATGCGGTATCGACCCCGAGGTTGGCGTTGCCCATGCTGTCCGCCCAGGCCGGCCGCGGAGACCCCGCGGGTTGCGAGAGGCGTAGAATATGGTTGTCGTTTGGCCAGCGTTCGAGCGCGTAAACGCCCGCACGGCCATCGGTTTGAACTGGAATAACTGAACCTCCCGTTCGCCGGGCCAGTAAGAACAAGTCGCGCAGAACTTGGCATCCACCATGTACACGCGAAATTGAAGCATGGATGGATGATGGGCTGGTGGCGTGGCGGTGTCAAGCAGGCGAGCAGGTGGGCGGGACGCCAGTGGTTGGAAGCCGGCAGCGCGGCGAATGCGGGGGGTGGGGAGTCGAGCAGCCGGGCAGTCTGGCGGTTGGGATCGAGCCGCCGGGTTGGTTGATCCGCATCTTCTCGACGGAGAACGGGTTGGGGATGATGTACTGGGCAATCACGGAGCGGCAGTGACACCCCACGCAGGAGTTCCGGACACGCGCCGATGGCCACGTCGAGATGCGGTTGGATGGCGTAAGGAGTTGATTGGTGAAATAACAAAACACTTGCGATGCGCTCTTCAAAAAGCCTGCCCGAGAATCGCGTCGCGCACCATCTTGGCCAAGGCGAGCGCTTCCACCGCATCGTTCTCCGTTATGTCCGGGTAATCGCCGGGATAGCGTTCGTCGACGGCATAAGGATTGAGCGCAACGGCGGTTCTGAGCGATTCCGCAAATGCCTTATCGAGAGTTGCCGCGCGATCAAGCAGTTCGTCAATGTCGTGAGACTTCTGAAAAGCGCACTGATGGTGAACGAGAAACGCCTTCAGATACTTCTCCGCAGCCTGTTGCGCATGGAATCCGACAGCCAGTAGGTACGGCGATCGTTCCGCAACCAGATGTTCGGCGAGTCCGAAATCCTGCCCGGCCTTTGCCAACCATTGCTGCACAAGTTCGTGTTTGACCTCTTCAGGCGTCCGCATAAATGACTTTTCCCTGTCGGTGCGCCGGATAGGCGAGACCACCTATGACATTCTTACTCTCCTCGAAACGATCCGTCTTCATCACGATGACGTCAAAGGCCATACCCAGCCCGCGTAAGGCGCTGCGCACGGCCACGCTTTCTCGCCTCAAATTCTTCGGCGAGCTCTCAAGCACGAGAAGATCGATATCGCTGTCAGCGTTCGCTTGCCCTGTTGCTGCCGATCCGAACAACACCACACGGTCCGGTTTGGCAACCGTCAGTATGCGCTTCACGATCTCGCCAATGAATCTTTCGTCCACACCCATATCGGTCACCGCAACTTTCCCAGGTCAGACCGCCGCCAACACGGGGTGATCGACATAGCGGGCCGCGTAGGCGATGCAGGTTCGAATATCCTCGACCCCTAAGTCCGGAAAGTCACTGAGGATTTCCTCTTGCGTGGCTCCTCCGGACAGCATGTCGAGCACGTCCTTGACGCGGATGCGCATGCCGCGAACGCAGGGCCGTCCTCCGCACTGGGCCGGGTTCGTCGTAATTCGGTTCATGGATGTGCTTCCATGGGGAAGATGGAACCAGAACGGAGGCGAAAAGTCAAGTGCGGTATCGGATCCCAAATCCGCGCGTAAGGGCCGTGACGCCCCCGGAGTGGGCGGAGCGAGCGTGAGGAGCGGGCAAGGAGGAGCGCAACGAGACGAACGGGGCTGGTTTCGTGGCGGATTTGGAGCG
>CAIYGI010000312.1 GCA_903925685.1 uncultured bacterium | reverse complement strand
TGCCGCGTCATCCCCAAACCATTCCACAAACTCCTGGTACGTGCGCGGATAGTCGATTCCGGCCTTGGGTCCTATGCGGTCGTCCATGCCCACGGACACTACACCTTGTGGTCGTTTGCGTCAAGTGGATACCCCCTTATCAGAATAGGCGATTTGTTATCAATGCACGAACAACTGCCGGCTCAAGACCGAATAACCGCATCGTCCAATCCTTTTTACCCCACGGGCACGGGTGCCAGAATAGTCGTACCCACTGCCCACTGTTTACTGCCTACTGTTCACTCCCCGCTCTTCCCTCTTCTCCTTCAACCCTCCACCCTCCACCTTCCACCCTCTTTGACTGCGTCCTGCCAGCGCGCGATCCAGCGCCCAGGCGGCGAGCAGCGGGGCCGCGCCGCCCCAGACCAGCAGCGGGAGCAGCGCGGGCGACAGCGGGCAGGTCGGCGTCAAGCGCGCCAGGTTCCAGAGAATCAGCAGGCCGCTGGTCCAGACCGTGATCAGATTGGGCCAGCCGTCGCCGGCATGATGCAGGCGCGCGCCGCCGATGCGGCGGCGGGTGAAGGGGTAGCCCAGATTGGCGCCCATGTGGCCAAGCTGGTCCGCCAGCACATGGGCGCTCCAGGCGGCGCAGGCCACCAGGCCCGCCGTCCATGACCAACTGGCCGCCAGCACGCCGCCGAGCATCGCGGCCAGCGCCAGACTGTGCGACCAGGCCCGGTGCCAGGGCAAAAATTCCATACCCAGTTCATCCGCGCCCCGTTTGGAAAAGCGCAGCGTCGGCCCGTCAAAGATGTCCACCTTGACCTCCGGATCGCCATCCGGCACGACCCCGGCGGCCAGTTTGCGCGTGGCCGTGGCGTTGCGGGCGGCCGTGGGCGCGGCGCTGTCGGGCAGCGGCGCGCCGCCGGTGGTGACGGGACCGGTACAGGTGGCGACGACCCGCCGCTGCGGACGGTCGAAGAATACGCTGTAGGCCTGCCAGGCATTGGCGTTGAGGCGCGCGGTGTTCAACTTGAGCGTGACCGGCGTCTCGCGCGCGACCGCCAGGGCTACAGCCTGCGCAACCGCATCCGCGATCATGGCGGGATCGGGCTGGTTGGGATCGAGAACGACCTCCAGCGTATGGCGGTGCCAAAAGCGCGCGAACCGGAAATCGAGCGTGTCGGGCAGCAGCCCGCAAACCGCCCCCAGTATGAAGTAAAGCGGGTCGCCCTCCGCCGCCGCCCGCACCGCGACGGGAAAGAACGACGTGGCCGCCAGCCCGGTCATGAAATGGGAGATGCCTTTCAAAATAACCCCAGCCAGCGGGCCACGATGGGACCGGCGGCGCCGCGATTCAAGGCCAGCGGGAGCAAAATCACGCCCAGGGCGTTCAGGCGCCGCGAATCGTAAAGCAACGGAATCAGCCCGATGCCGCTCCCGACAGCCATCACAAACAGACCCGGCAGGCCGGTCAGTCCGCCGACCAGGACGAGCAGCAGCGCCAGCGCCGCAAGCGCCAGCCGCCGGCTGCCCAGCCGCGTCACCAGCGCCAGCGTCAGGCGCAACAACGAGGGCATGAGCAGCAGCGTGACGGCCACGGCCAGCGCCACGCCGCCGAGGGCCAGTCCGGCGTCCTCGGCCGGCCGCGTCGCATGCAGGCCCGTCAGCATCCAGGCCGCGCCGCCGCGCACAATATCGAGGCCGGGCACAAAGAGCAGCAGCAGCGCGCCCACGTAGTAAACGGTTTTCGATGCGCCCTGCGAAACGAGAAAGACCCGTTCGTCGCGCGCCGCCGTGGCATGCCCGGCCAGCAACCCACCGACGCCGGCGGTGACAACCGGCAGAAAGGCCGCCAGCGCGCCGCCCAGCGCACCGGCGGCGGCGCCGCGAAACCAGAGACGCGGCGGCAGTGCCAGCGTGCGCGGCTGGTGCTGGAGGGGAATTTGCGGATGCGAGATCAGCGTGAACAAAAGTCCGGGCACACCGAACAGACCGACAAAAGCCGGCATCAGATTCTGGAAGGCGTTTGCCGGCGGCAGCGGCGAGCGGTAGATCAGGATCATGCCCAACAATCCTGACAGCAGGAAGGTCAGCAGTCCGGCGCCCAGTCCGCGCCAGCCGCGCGCCAACTTGCGCCAGCCCGCCGGACCGGGATAGTTGCCCTTGGGCCATTCCGAAAGCAGCATGAAGACAATCAAGACCCAGAGAATCCAGCCGTAGTGCGGCCGCAGGATGGCGTGCAGCGGCGGCAGCAGCAAGGCCGCGAAAGGCAGTCCCGGCAGCAGCAAGGCCAGGCCGCCGACGCCGCCCAGCACGGTCAGCCAGACGGCCTCCGCGCCGCGCCCCTCCATCAGGAAGCGCTGCCCCGGCAGCACCGTGAAAAGCGCGCCTTCGTCCGGCGCCGCGGCCAGCACGGCGGGAATCGTATTGGCCAGCGACCAGCTGGCGAGAAAGGCCGCGACGGCCACAATCATTATTTCCGGCGGGAACGGCGTCCCGGCGGCCAGCGCAGCCTGGGCGGCCAGCGCCAGTATCGCCAGCAGATTGAGGATGTGGAGCGAGGGAATAAAGGCGCCCAGACAGGCCCCGAGCATGGCCGCGATGATCGCGGTCGCGGCGCTGCTCAGAAAGGCCATGAATGTGTTCATTGCCCCGGTACCGAAATTGCCCCGACGTAGGGCAGTTCGCGAAAGCGGCCGGCATAATCGAGGCCGTAACCGACGACGAAGACATCCGGGCAGGGGAAACCCACGTAGTCGGCCTGGATATCCACCTGCCGCCGGGCGGCCTTGTCCAGCAGCACGCAGGTGCGCACCGACTTTGCGCCGCGGCCGCGCAGCAGGTCCACGGCGGTTCGCAGCGTGCGCCCGGTATCGAGAATATCGTCCACCAGCAGCACGTCGCGGTCGCGCACATCGAGGACGCTATCCTCCTCGATGCGCACGCGGCCCGGCGAGACACTGCCGCGGCCGTAACTGGCCAGGGTCAGAAAATCGATGGCCAGGTGGACATCGTGGGCCGAGAGTTGACGCGCAAGATCGGCGACAAAGATAAAGCTGCCCTTGAGCACGGCCACGGTGGCGAGTTCGCCGGGCGGGTAATCGGAGGCCAGGCGTGCCGCGAGTTCCGCTACGCGCCGGTTGATCTGCTCCGCCGAAAAAATAATTCGTTCTACAGCACAGTCGTTCATGTGTCGCAACTCCTATGGATAGGAAACCGTAAAAACCTCGCGGACGCAAGGGGGAAAGAAGAGGGGGAAGGTGGTAGGTGGTAGGTGTTAGGTGGAGGGTGGAGGGTGGAGGGTGGAGGGTTCAGTTTGTCTCTGGATCAAAAGCAGCTAGGTGAAACAGGGGCGAGACGTTTTTCGTAATCTTAATCTTAATCGTAATCGTAATCCGCTTCTCAGAACTCTCTTCCCTCTTCCCCGAACACCGAACACTGAACACCGAACACTTTCTCCTTTACGTCGTCCTTTGCGTCGGGATTGACACGGCGTGGTGCGGCATGTTTACTGTCTTCCTTTTCAGCGTCTGCCGCATTCGGCGGCGTATTATGTGGAGAAAGGATCGGCGCGCATGTCCATGACCGGCATCGAACGCATCGGGCGCATATTTAAACGGCAGCCCGTGGATCGGATCGGAATTTTCGAGCATTTCTGGGGCGACACGCAGAAGAAGTGGACCGCCGAAGGACATATCCGCGAAGGCGAGGATTTGAGCGAGCATTTCAACTACGACATGTCGCTAAGCTGGCCCTTTAATTATATCGCCGATCTCGACTTCCAGCCGGTGACGGTCGAGGAGAACGACGAGACCCGGCTGATACGCGACGGCAATGGCGCGCTGCTGCGCCGCCACAAATTGCACGATACCACACCCGAGCATGTGGATTTCGCGGTCAAGGAACGCCAGGCTTGGGAAACCCTGATCAAGCCGCATTTGACGCCCGACAGGCGGCGCATTAATTTCGAGGCCTATCGTAAAGCCCGCGCCAAGGCGAAGGCGCAACAGCGCTTTTTCATGTGGAGCGGCGTCAATGTCTTCGAACAAATGCACCCCGTCTGCGGCCACGAATACATGCTGATGGGCATGGCCGACGATCCGGACTGGATTCACGACATGGTGGACACCTACTCCCGGCTTACGATCCAGCTTCAGGAAATCCTCTTCGCGGAGGAAGGCTGGCCGGACGGCATCTGGTTCTACGAGGACATGGGCTTCAAGGAGCGGCCCTTCATGTCCCCCGCAATGTACAAGGAGTTGATCCAGCCCGCCCACCGCCGCACCTGCGATTTCGCCCACGCGCACAAAATCCCGGTTGCCATGCACTCCTGCGGCTTCGTCGAACCGCTCCTGCCCGGCATGATCGAGGCCGGCATCGATGCGCTGCAGGTGATCGAAGTCAAAGCCGGCATGGACCTGACGCGCATTTACCGCAACTTCGGCGAGCGCCTGTCGCTGATCGGCGGCATGGACGTGCGGGTGCTCTACTCGAACGACCTGCGCAAGGTGGACGCGGAGCTGCAGGCCAAGATCCCGGTCGTCAAGGGCCACTTCGGGTATGTGCTGCACAGCGATCACTCGATCCCCGCCACGGTCAATTACGAGACATACCAGTACTTCGTTAAACGGGGGCTGGAATTGGGAAGGTATTGAGGAACACCATGAACGCAACGCTTCCCCGGCATGACAGGTTACCGTGGTTAACGCTGTTAGCGCTGTTAGCGCTTGACGATAGGCGGGACGAAACGCAAGCTTCTAGTTTCCAATGAGCTACGAATCATCAGACATCGAAAGTCCCGCCGTTTCCGGCGGGGCTGGAAAGGTCGCCCTTCCGGTGACCTGCGACCGCTCGGAGGGGAAGCCTTTGTGGCCGCTGTTGCTGTGCGCCCTGGGGGTGGTTTATGGCGACATCGGCACCTCGCCGCTCTATGCCGTGCGCGAGTGCTTCAACCCGGCGCATGGCGGCGTGGCGCTGACGCCGGCCAATATCCTGGGCGTCATGGCGCTGATTTTCTGGTCGCTGATCCTGGTGGTGACGATCAAGTACCTGTCGGTGGTGCTGCGGGCGGATAACGACGGCGAGGGCGGCGTGCTGGCGCTGATGGCGCTGGTTTTGCCGCGTCCGGGCGCCCCGCGTCATCGCATGGGCGGGAGCATCGTCGTCATGCTCGGACTGGTAGGCACGGCGCTGCTGACGTGCGACGGCACCATTACGCCTGCCATCTCGGTTTTGAGCGCAATCGAGGGACTCGAAGTGGCGACGCCGATTTTCCGCCCCCTGGTGGTGCCATTGACCCTGGGCGTTCTGATCGCCCTGTTTTTACACCAGAAGAACGGCACCGCCCGCATCGGCAGCGTTTTCGGGAGCGTGATGGTGGTCTGGTTCCTGGCCCTGTCCGTGATGGGGGTCTACGGCATCGCCCAGGAGCCCGCCATCCTGGCGGCCCTGAACCCCTGGTATGCGGTGCAATTTATTGCCCTGCATCGCCTGCACGGGCTGATCGTGCTGGGCGCCGTGGTGCTCTGCGTGACGGGGTGCGAAGCGCTCTTTGCGGACTTGGGACACTTCGGACGGCGTCCGATCGCGCTGGCCTGGTACGGGGTGGTCTTCCCGGCGGTGGTTTTGAATTACTTCGGACAGGGGGCCATCCTGCTCAGCCAGGGCCAGACCGCCATGGGCAATCCGTTTTACGCACTCTCGCCCGGACTGTGGCTTTACCCGACCGTGATCCTCGCCACGCTGGCCACGGTGATTGCCTCCCAGGCGCTGATTTCCGGCGCTTTTTCCATGGCGCGCCAGGCGATTCAGATGGGTTATCTGCCGCGACTGACGATCGTGCATACTTCTCAGACCATGCCCGGCCAGATCTACATTCCCGAGGTTAACACCGCCTTGATGTTCGCCTGCATCGCGCTCGTGCTGGGATTCCGGGATTCGTCCAGCCTGGCCGCGGCCTACGGCATCGCCGTGGTGGGCACCATGGCCGTCACCTCCGTCCTGATTTTCAAGGTTCAGACCGAGATCTGGGGCTGGACCTTCTGGCAGGCGCTCTCGATCACCGGGGTTTTCCTGCTGCTCGACGGGCTGTTCCTGATCGGCAACATGATCAAGCTCATACATGGCGGATGGGTGCCGTTGTTGCTGGGCGCAGGGGTGTTCCTGGTGATGATCACCTGGAAGCGCGGCATACGCTTCATGCGCAAGCAGGAGCGCGCCGATGCCCTGAAACTCGTGGACTTTGTCCAGCATCTGGACTTCGACCGCATTCCGCGGGTCAAGGGCACCGGCGTCTTCATGGGCAAGGAGCCCGGCATCGTTCCGCGCGTGCTGCTGCATCACCTCAAACACAACAAGGTGTTGCATGAGCAGGTGGTGGTGATGACGGCGGTGACGGAGAACGTGCCGACCGTGCCGACCTTCCGGCGGGTCGCCGTGCAGCCCCTCGGCAGCGGCTTCTTCGGCGTCACCGTGCGCACCGGCTTCATGCAGAGCATCGATGTTCAGGAGACGCTGCAGCAATGCAACATGGCCGGACTCAACATAGGCCGGGATGTCAGTTATTACGTGGGCCACCAGACGCTGCGCCTGGTCGGCCGCGTGCAATGGCCGCACTGGCGCAAGGCGCTCTTCGCCTACCTCTTCCACAACCAGCGCTCGGCCATCAACTTCCTGGGCCTGCCGCCCAACCGCGTCGTGGAACTTGGCGAGCAGACGGAACTCTGAGTGGGGTGTTCAGGGTTCCGGCACAATCACGGGCACGTTGCTCTTTTCGAGCAGGTACTCGCGGCCGCGGATGGTCAGGCGGCCGGTTTGGGCGGACAGCGTGCCGGCGTCGGCAAAGATATAGGCCACGATCGCGGCCTGATCCGTCTCGTCCGCCATCAGTTTGTAATTCGTCACCTTTCCGAACCAGCCGTGAACCTCGCGCAAGACGCCTTCGACGGCAACCAGCCGCCCCTGCCCCAGCGCGACTGATAGTCCGCGGCGGACGAGTTCCGGCGGCGGCGGCGCGAACGGCACCGGTTGCGTGGCGGCGGCGGCGCGCAGCGTGAGCGCCGACATTCCGTTCGACGTCACGATCGCCGACACAGGGCCTTCGCCATTATCCGCCGGCGCATCGTTAGTGGCCATGGCGGGTTGCGCCGGAGCCGGGGCCGCCTGCGCGGCGCCGGGGCTGGCGGTGAACTTGCGGTTGATCCAGAGCAACGTGCCGGTCGGCGCGGTCACGCGCAGCCAATCGCCCGTGCCGGCGGTGCCGGCGACGGCCAGTTTGGCGCGGGTGGGGACAATCGTGACGCGGGAATAACTAACCCCTGGTCCAGCGCGCAAACTGAGCGGGCCCTTGACCACCACGCCGTCCTTGACCATCTCGGCCTTTGCGAAGAGCGTCAGGCCCGTCGGGGCGCTGACGCCGATCCATTCGCCCTGCTCGCTCCGGCCCTGTAACCGCTCGCCCTCGGCGGCCTGGGCCAGCACTTCGGCCGTCGGCCAGGGGCGCGAGCGCAGGCTGACGCGGTCGGCTGTCGCCTGTACGACGAACGAGGTTTGCGTGTAAGCCGGGGCCGCCAACAGCGCGGCCAGGGCCAGTGCGATGCGTCCGATGTTCTTCTTCATTGTTTTTTTCTCCCGCCCCGGTTTTTCCAGGGCCCTCGCCCAGCGCCGTTTGACGCAGGGTTTCAAGTTCCGCGCGGGTCAGCTCCCGGCAGGCTCCGCAACGTATGCCCTTGAGCCGCAATGTACCGAAAGCCACGCGCCGCAGCGCCGTCACTTCCGACCCGGCGGCCGCGAACATGCGCCGCACCTGCCGGTTCCGGCCCTCGCTGAGGGTCACTTCGTAGTACATCCCGTCGCCATCGCTGCCCAGTTCCTTCAACGAATCGGCGTGCAGCGTCTCGCCATCGTCCAGAATCCCGTCGCGGAAACGTTGCGCCGCGCCTTCCGGCAGCGGCGGCACGGCGCGCGCCTCGTAGACCTTTTGGATGCCGTAGCGCGGGTGCGTCATGGCCAGCGCCAGCGCGCCGTCGTTGGTGATCAGGAGCAGCCCCTCGCTGTCGCGGTCCAGGCGGCCTACGGGATAAAGCCGGCCGCAATTTTGCGGCAGATATTGCAGGATCGTGCGCCGCCCCTCGGGATCGTGGCAGGTGCAGAGCACGTCGTGCGGCTTGTTGAGCAGCAGGTAAACGCGCCGTTCCGCCCGCAGCGGACGGCCATCGAGTGCGACCGTGTCGCGGCGCGGATCGAGGGTCACGCCCATTTGCGTGATCGCCTTGCCGTTGACGGCGACGCGTCCGGCGGCGATCAGGCTTTCGCAGGCGCGGCGCGAACCAGCGCCGCACTGCGCCATCCAGACGTGCAGCCGCAACTTATTCGGGCTTGGTTTTGGGGAGTCCAACGCCACGCTTCCCCACGGCCCATTTGCCGCGCTTGGTGAGCAGGTCAACGCGCTCGAACCGTTTGAGAACGTTGCGCTTGGTGGAAAGCTTGCCCACCGACTTCAGACTGGAATGCTGGGACATACGGCATCACGCTCCATTCGATCGCGGTAAAAGGTAACTTATGCCCTTTTATGGGCATCCCGTCAAGCACGAGGAACCGGTTTGCCGACCCCTATGGTTGAGCGCAACGACGCGGCCAGCCAGACCAACTCGGCGCTCGAACGTCCCTGCAACAGGCCGATTTTCCCCCGTTTCCCGATTTCCACCTTCAACTCGGGTAACGGCTTGTTATTGACCGAGGTGCCGCTCGGTCCGACGCCGATGGCGGAGATTTCGGATCGTTGAAATTGACGTTTGCTGGTCCCAAATGGACTGCTGCGTTCATAGGCCAGCAGTTCCGGCGTCACCGCCAGCAGCACACGCTGCCGCCCGCTCTTGATCGCGTAGGCCAGCATCGTCAGTCCGACCGCCAAAAAGATGCCAAGAAAGAGCAGGATGCCGATGGATTCATGACTCCTAATCACCACGGTCATCATAACTGCGACAATGCCCAGCCAGAAGAAACTGAAGATAAACGCGCCCAGCGCCGCACCCTTGAACAAGCCCAACGGCGGAACGACATAGGCGCACATGTCGCCCTGGCGTCGAATCACGATTTTCGAGCCGGCCGGCTGGGTCACGGCAGCATCGGGGCCCGTGTTCTGCTCGAAGCGGGGCTCCGTCCCCACCTGCAGCGTCTGACGCAGCAGCCCGCCGATCCAGTTGATTTCATCATCGCTGCGGTTGATCAGCAGACCGACGGTCGCGGCGTCCCCGGCGCGATCGATCTTCAATTCCATGACCGGGACATCGTTGACGGACACATTGCTCGGACCGATATGAATCGCGGCAATCTCCGCGCGGGTAAGCGTCTGTTCTTTGGTCCGGAACAACCCGATGCGGCGAATGGCCACCCGGTCCGCCGCCACCGCCAGCATGAATCGAAGTCTAGCGGCATTGATGCCGCTCAGCAGCAAGGCGATGCCCACGACCATAAAGAGGCTCAGGAACAGATAGCTTCCGAGATTGCCCTTGCCCGCTTTGGAAATGATGCCCGCCAGGATTGCGCAGGGAACACCGGCAAAAAGGGCGCCGACAAGCGTCAATATCAGTGAGGCGCCCTTGAAACCGGAAGCTGGAATGGCGATGGCCAGGCCATGCGCCTGCGGCAGGAGAGTGATGTTGGTCTTGGCCGGCATGATCGCTTCCTCGACCTTGCTGCTGCCGGCCGAGACCGATGGCCGCGACTGGGCATGTCGTCCAGGCCGGTGTTGCTCCTCATCCTCGACTGGTTCAGCCTCGTCCGCCGGTTGACCTTCATCCGTATCGCCGTCGTATACCTTGGGATTGAAGTCACGCGCAACGCGCGATTCTTCCAGCAGATGAGCCAGATTTTCCGCAATCGGTCGAAGCAAACTCGCGGAATAGCCCGCGGCGAAGGTCAGGCCCTGGCCATCATCGGTAGCGATACTGACGGAGCCAAGATCCGACTCACTTTCCGGCCCCAGCCCCCGTCCAACCGAGATTCCGGTCAGCCCGGCGGCCGCTCTTTTCCAGCTCCAGCGGCAGCACCCGAAATGCTCGATGCTTTTCAGGAAAAGGGGGTATCCACTTGACGCAAACGACCACAAGGTGTAGTGTCCGTGGGCATGGACGACCGCATAGGACCCAAGGCCGGAATCGACTATCCGCGCACGTACCAGGAGTTTGTGGAATGGTTTGGGGATGACGCGG
>CAIYGI010000311.1 GCA_903925685.1 uncultured bacterium | reverse complement strand
GCCCCGGCTTGCCGCCACCACGGCGGGCCTGCCGTTCAGCCAGACTATTCGGTTTAACCAGGATCTTGGATGACGGAGTGGAAGAGCCGAACGGCGCTTCTTTGCCACTGCGCTCCTGATATCGCAACCTGCCGCGTAACGCCGGGGGAAATCATCAAGAACGGTCCGATGTATCTTTGCGCTTACATGGCGTATCCCTTTGCCGCCTATACCATCGGATGGCATCTGATTCCATTCCTCATGCGGCTGAGAGTGACCAGCGCATATGAGATTCTCGGTTTGAGGCTGGGGTCGAGCGCCAGACTGCTCGGCGGCGGGCTGTTCCTGTTGTTGCGCCTGATGTGGATGGGGGCGATCCTCTATGCCACGACCGATAAGGTGTTGATGCCCTTGCTGGGGTGGCCGCAAAGTGCCGCGCCGTGGGTTTACATTGTGTTGAGCCTGGTGACGCTGGTGTATACGACAATGGGCGGCCTCAAGGCGGTGGTCTGGACGGACGTGCTGCAGACGCTGATCCTCTTTGCGGGGGCGTTTGTCGCCCTGCTGATGATCAGCGTCGCCATGGGCGGTGTGGGCAACTGGTGGCCCAGTTCATGGGCGCCGAACTGGGAGATACCCCGCTTTGGATTCCAGACCGAAGGCCGGATTACCCTTGGCTGGATGGTGCTCTCAACCTATCTTTGGTTCGTATGCACGTCGGGTTCCGACCAGATGGTCATCCAGCGGTACCTGGCAACGAGGGACGTGAAGACCGCCAGGCGGGCTCTGGTCTGGTCCTTGGGAGCTGACATACTGGTTGCTTTGCTTCTGGCAGTACTTGGGTTGGCGCTTCTGGCCTATTTCACCGCCAATCCGCATGCGCTGGGCGATGGACAGAGGATCGTTTCCAACGCGGACCAGCTCTTTCCGCGCTACATTAGCTATCAGTTGCCCGCGGGGTTAGGCGGCCTGGTGGTGGCGGGAATGCTGGCGGCGGCCATGTCAAGCCTTTCGGCTGGCGTAAGTTCAGCCAGTTCGGTTGTCACGATCGATTTCGTGGACTACTTCCGCCAAGAGAAGATGGCTGAAGCGCAACACGTGAAATTGGCCAGGTACGTTTCGGTGGCCATCGGCGCGGTGACGGTGGTCATTAGTTTCTGGATCGCCTTCATGCAAGGCAACTTGTTCGAATTGTGCTTCCGTGTCGTGAACCTGTTCGTCGCGCCATTGTTCGTTCTGTTCTTTATGGCGCTGTTCATTCCTTGGGCCACGGCCTTTGGCGCCGTGTTCGGAACAGTCTGCGCGATGACTGTCGCTGTCGCGATCGGGTATTGGGAAGCCTTGACCGGGCATAAGGGACTGAGTTTTCTCTGGATCATGCCGATGGCACTGTTGGCTGGCGCTGTGACGGGAATGATCGCCAGTCTGCTTCCGCTGGGCGTAAAACCTAAAGTCAGCCTCGCCGAACTGAAATCAGGCATCAAGGAACATGCCGCGTAGATCGCCTCCGAAAACAATGGGGGGCAGACTTCGCCGTCACTTCGGATCGAACCGCTGCTCTTCTGCCCTCTCAGTTGAAGGTCGTTCACCAGGAACGCATCAACGTTAATTCATTGCTCTTGAAATAAAGGATGAAAGAATCGTACGTGTCACAGCGGTCTCGGGCGCCTTTTTTCATGGATGGAGATTGAAAATATGACTTACCAACACGCCAGTGCAGCCTAGCTCGCGGGAGCTCGCCGGTTGACTGACAACGTTGGCGACAGAAACAAAAAGGAGATGCAATGACGACCGGGGGCGTGATTATCAGCCCTCGAAATAGACTTTAGTTTGACAATCCGGCGCCAGTTTAGTGTCATACCAGCTGTGAACGCACTCGTTCAGTCGTTCGGGATGGTTTCTGCGGCACTCGCGCACGCACCGCGGAAAAGCAATTTCTTATCTCTTTCTTATCTCCTTTTTTTCTCTCTTTAAGCTTCACTGTAACCCGGAGGCAATTCAATGAACAGGAAGACGTTGACATCAAGAGAGCGGGTTCTTTCGGCACTCAACCGGGACGGCTATGACAGGATACCGGTCAAGCATGAGGCAACCCCGGAAGTGAACCGGATGCTCATGGATCATTTCGGGCTGGCAAATATGGAACAACTGCTCAGGGTCGTCGGAGACGATTTTCGGTATGTTGCCCCACGGTATATAGGCCCGGAATTACGGACGTTTCCCGATGGCAGTGTCGAGGGTTACTGGGGCGAGCGGTACAGGTATGCTGAATTCGCGGGCGGGAATCTTATACCAGCTTCCAGCCTTTTGCGGGCATTGAGCGGCTTGCGGATCTGGATCGTTCGCATTTTCCATCGGCCGGCTGGTTCGATTACTCGACGATAAGAATGCAGTGCGAAAAACTACGCGCGCAGGGTGTTGCGATTTGTTTCGGGACCGCTGGCGACATGGATTTTATCAACAGCATCGCACGGGCGCGCGGGACCGAGCAGGTGCTCGTGGATCTGATCACAGACGACCCGGTGTACTTGGAGATCATGGATGCCCGTTTCAAGTTTTATAATGAAATGCACAGGCGGGTGCTGGAGGCGGCAGGTGGGTTGATTGATTTCACGCACATCGGCGAGGATCTGGGCACACAGAAGGCGCAGGTGATCAGCCGCGCGATTTTCGAGAAACACTTTGCGCTCAAGTTCAAGCAGTACTTTAATATGGTACACTCCTATGGTGCGCGGACGATGATGCACATGTGCGGCTGTGTGATTGCTTTTCTGCCAAGGTTGATGGAGTTGGGCCTCGATGTTTATGATGTTGTGCAGCCCGCAGTGCCGGAAATGGATATTGCGGAGTTGTCCCGCCGGTTTGGTTCGAAAATGACCTTCTGCGGCAGTGTCTGCGTGCAAAGCACAATTGCGTTCGGCACACCGGCAGACGTTGTTGCTGAGGTTAAGCGCCGGCTTGCCTTATTTCCGAAGGGTGGTCTCTTTCTCGGACCTACGCATGCCATACAGGTTGGGTCGCCGCTGGCGAACGTCCTGGCGCTGTATCGCACTGCCGGCAGTTTGACTGAAAAGATCGGGGAAGATCTTTTGGTTGGTGCGGATACAATTGAAGCGCAAAGCGGGATAAACATGTCGAAACTGTTTTGATTGTACGCCTTGTTGAAGGAGCTAAAATGAATCCGAGAGAACGTGTCCTCAAAACACTAAAAAGGCTTGGCAAGCCGGACAGGGTCCCTTTCGAAATAAGCTGGGGCGCTTTTACGCCTTTGCTGATGAAAACTTACCGGGAAAAGACCGGGGCGGTACTCTTGCCAGAGGAATATTTCGATTTTGATACGCGCTTCGTTCTCCCCGGACCCACGCGCCTCAGGACGGACTTCTCGGCGTTTTTTTCAAGTTTGGAGCCGCAAGTGACTTTCGACGAGTGGGGCGTTGGGTCTGTCCCCACGCCCTACGAGATGCCGAACTACAAGTATCACCCGCTTGAAAAAATGGAACATGCCGAACAGATCAACGCATTCGCATGGCCAGACCTTGGCGCGGCGTACCGTTATGCTGAAGTAGCAGGCGCGGTTAAGGCGTATCAGGCGCGCGGCTATGCTGTTTGCGGCGAAATGTATCAGACCATCTTTGAAAGAGCCTGGTTGATGCGCGGCATGGAAACATTCATGACCGATTTCCACCTGGAGCCTGAGATTGCGCATGCCATCTGTGACCGTATCACGGATGTAAGAGTAAGGCAGGCGCGAGTGTTCGCGGAAACAGGCGTAGATATAATCAGGCTTGGCGATGATATTGTGACACAGCAGGGGCGCATGATGTCATCAGAAATCTACAAGGACTTCATACAGCCAGGTGTGAAGAAAATTGTGGCGGCCGCCAAGGCCGTGAATCCGGATGTTGTCATTTTCATGCACTGTTGCGGCCGGGTTGAGGATGTGATTGATGATTTGCTCGATGCCGGTATTGAAGTGCTCAACCCCGTGCAGCCAGAATGCAATAACTTGCGGCGCATAAAAGAGCAGTATGGCCACCGTCTTTCCTTCTGGGGCGGGATCGGCGTGCAATCAGTAATGCCGCACGGCACAACGGAAGATGTGAGGCGTGCCGTGCGTGAAACCATTAAGCTGCTGGGAGCCAGCGGCGGACTGGTGCTGGCACCGGCGCATATCCTGGACCCTGCTGTCCCCTGGGAAAATATTGAGGCGTTCATTGATGAGGCGAGGAAAAGCGGTCCTGCGATATCGGGACGCCCCGGCAAATCCGGCGCGATCCTGCTTCCGTAACCGCATAGCCGCTGATCCTGGTCACTTTACTGCCAGCCATGCCGACCGGACCGGGGCGGGAAAGGGCGTGAGGGTCCTCGAAATAGACTTTAGCAAGGCGCGGAGCGAGCGGAGCGGGAACACGTCTGAACTGTTACCCCAACGGCGCCCAGAACAAGAAGCGCCAGTTTAAGTTCACAAGTTAGCGAAACTGCGTTGTCACGACCAACCCCCCGTCATCCATCGGGCCTCTGACTTCCCGCCCTCCGCCCCATTCCCCTCGCTTTCAAGCGAGACGTGCGCCTAGTTTGGCTTCGTCGAGGATGTCGGCCACAGTCACCGGGGAAGTCGCATCACCTCAACAATAGGCGCCAGAAACCTGCCCACTAAACCGACACGGCCGGCAATCCCGACAGTGCGGTGGGGATGCTTTCGACCATGTACAAAGGGAGGGAGAGGAGGCGATACCTGACGGATTCGCCGGTTGTGGTCTGCGTATCGAGATTCTGGACGGATGGCGGGTTGATGTCCAGGCGAAGGGCCTGGCGCAGTTGTTTGCCGTGCATGAACGCGTGAAGGGACTTCATCGCTCCGGCCTTGCCTGCCTTTACCTCGACCGGGATGACGTGGCTTCCCTGTTGAATAATGTAGTCGATTTCGCCCTGCCTTCCCTCGGTTCGCTGCCAGTAGAAGAGTCTCGGATCCTCGTAGGCCTGTGACAGGCAGCGAAGGTGCTGTCCCACGAACTGCTCCGCAAGCCCTCCCTTGTTGGCCCAGACCACGGTGCTCAGATCCTTCAGATCAAGACGCGAAAGTCCCAGGTGGACGGACGCCAGACCAACATCCAACAGGATCGCCTTGAAGGTCCTCGGGTTTGTTTCGGCGCCCAGCGGAAGGCCGTTGGCTGCCGTATGTTCTACGCGATGGCACACGCGGGCCAGTCGCAACAGCTCCAAGGCTTGCTTGATGTCGCGATGTTTGGCCTCCGCATCGACATGACTGTAGACAAACCGGCCGCCCAGTTGTCGCGGCACGGCATCCATGACCCGGCGCAACACGTCGACCGGGATGCGACTCCTGTATTTGTTGAAGTCGTCCCGGTAGGTCGCGATCAAGTCACGCTGGAGTTGCAGTCGTCGTCCATCGTCCCGCTTGGCGATCCAGTCCGAGACGACTTCCGGCAAACCTCCGACGAGACAATACTCCGCGAACAACTCGAGTGCGCGCTGGTGGAGCCGGGGGTTCAGATCCAGGGATTGCGCGGCGGCGGCAAGCGCCGATTTCAGCGGCTCGTTGCCTGATGCCTCGAGAAACTCGTAAAACGACACCGGTTCCAGATAACAGTAGGCGATGCGTCCGACCGGCATGCTGAACTCATGGTCGCGGAGCGCGAAATCCAGCAGCGATCCGGCCGCCACGACGGGCATCTCCGGCATGTCTTCGCGAAACCAGCGGAGGAACGCCAACAGGTGGGGCGTGGCTTGTATTTCATCAATGAACAGCAGGGCGGTTTCGGGAGAGATGGGAATGCCAAGGTCGGCCGCAAGGTCGGAAACCGCAAGGCGGGCATTGTTCGCACGAAAGTGATCCGCCAGTTCCGGTCGGCGTTCCATGTTCAGTTCCACCAGTTTCCGCCCGTGGCGTTGAGCCAAGTCACGGACAATCCACGTCTTTCCCACCTGCCTAACGCCTCGTAAGACAAGCGGCTTGCGGTTCTGGCCCTTGATCCAACCGTCGAGAAAAACTGATGCCGATCGTTTCATAGCGCCTCGCTTTTCCATTTTGCCTGCCTCGCGCGTAACGAGAACAACATGAAGTAATTAGCCAGGAATGTCAATAACAACACGTTGTTAACTTCAAACCCTATGCTTGACAATCCGTTTCCACTTTAGTGTCATACTTGCTTTGAAAGCGCTAGTTCAGCCGTTCGGGATGGTTTCTGCGGCGGCAGTGCCCGCAAAGCCGGAAAAGCGATGTCTTATCTCTAAAAAGGAAAAGGGGGTATCCACTTGACGCAAACGACCACAAGGTGTAGTGTCCGTGGGCATGGACGACCGCATAGGACCCAAGGCCGGAATCGACTATCCGCGCACGTACCAGGAGTTTGTGGAATGGTTTGGGGATGACGCGG
>CAIYGI010000310.1 GCA_903925685.1 uncultured bacterium | reverse complement strand
GCCGGGATGGGGCGCGGTTGACGGCAAGCAGTGCGGCGCGAGAGATTGCGTACCAGCGCCACCTTCCGAACGACTTGATCAAAGGGGCGTAGCGAGAAGGTTCGAGGTGGTTTTCACGCGTAATAGGCAGAGTCCGACGGACAACTGGTTGTTACCGCGACACTGAACAGTAGGCAAACGGGTTCAGTACGGGATTATGGTGGACGCCACAGGTCCACCGGTTCGAGCATGGATTGCTCCAGCCACATGAATCGGCACGGTGGCGGAAGACCAGGAGCTAAAATCCTTGATAACACAGGCGCGAACCGAGACGCGCCTGCGTTCCAGCGCAGAGGTTGGAGTCTGCGCCTTGCGTTCAGCCAGAGTGCGCTGTCGCTTCGCTTCCCGCTGCACACGATGATCGGGGCGCTGAGGCGGGGGCGGTACGGGAGCGGGTGGCACCACCGGTTGCTCGATCCACGGTTCCGTGGCGGCCAGGGACCATGCGTCAGTCCACAGATCCATGTTCTTTTTGATCGGAATCACCACGTCGATGCCCAAGTCCCGTTTCCAGCGACTGATCCGTTCGCCGTCCAGAAAGCCCCGATCAAGCAATAGCTTCTTAATCACACCACGCCCGACGGCACCTACAAACCGTTCGATCAGTCGGTCGAGGACCGGCAGTTCGTGGTCTTTACCGCTGACCACGGCCACCGCCGCATAGACGTAACAGGGCTGTTTTCCGCGCAAGTGCAGGAGCGTCACCAGTTTGTAACAGCGTTCCAGATGGGCCTTCTTACGCTCTGCCGGGTTGAGTTTCTCGTAATTAACAGGGTGGTTGTGCTCGTCAAACCACATCACGCAGGAGCCTTCATAGGCCTCAATACCCCCCCACAGCGAATCACCCGTTCGAAGGCCAGAAAAGAGTTCTCATGGTGCAGTTTCAAACTCATGTTGCCCGCCAGGATAAACCACGGCGGGACTTCCTTCTTCTCGCGATCGGTAGGCATTGGTTGCGGCCAACTTTTCCAGCAACTTCTCGCGAAAAAGCCGCTCGAAGAACTCTTTCTCGTCGGCTTCACCGACGATCTCCAGCGCGTCGAATTCCCCGCGCCGCAGGGCGTCCAACACCAGTTTAGGGTGATGCTCGATGATCTGTAGGTCCATCGCTTGACTCCTTTTCCGTTGGCGGCGGCCACGGTTGTAATCGCCCTTCGGCCAGCGCATCAAGTTGCCGCAATATCTCGGCCGAGATTTTAACCAGCGCCGCGCGCGCACGCTGCCAATCCCGATAAGCGCCCGTCAACCGGCGCACGCGCGCCAGATCCTTCGCCGGCACGCGGTACAGCCTGACCCGCCCTTGCTCGCTTCGCGTCACAACCCAGGTTGCGTGCAACTCCCCCTGCCGACATCGGCAGGTAGGCTTCCCGCAGCGGCGACGCAGCAGATAGAGCGAACCGGGGCACATCGGCTGCGAATGCTGCATTCGCCGCACCAACAGCTCGGCCGTGCTCCAAATCCGCCACAACCGCTGCCTGCAGACCTCCTGACATAGGGGCATCTGTTTCGCCCTAAAAGTATCCACGCCTAATGTCTCGTGAAGGCCGTGGATATTGGTCCATATGATGGATCGAAGCGCCCGCGACAAGAGCCACTGATCGTTTCGTGGGTGCGAACCCAAACCTGTCCGCTTTTCCGCGTGATGGTCTTTCATCACCGCCAACCTCGAACCCAAACCTGTCCGCTTTTTCGTCTTCTGACCTGCCATTGGTTCCCTCTTTGGACAACGATCCGTCGAACCGCCGGTTCGACCGACTCATGGCTTATCTGGGGTTGCTCGATGATGCGGTCCCGCTCTTTCGTCCTGGAACGGCGATACCTGGCGCCGGAGTGCTCCTGGCCATGCCTGCTTTAGTCTCCAGTGGCGTCATCGACTGTGCCCAGGAAGTTTACGGAAACATTGGACCCGCGTTTTTTGGACTTCGCACAACGATTGTGTCGCTGGTGCTCATGGCGTTATTGCGGATCAAGCGACCTGAAGGACTCAAAGAACATCCGCCGGACACCCTGGGCCGGATCCTGGGGTTGGATCGTGCGCCCGAGGTGAAAACCCTCCGGCGAAAACTGAAGCGTTTGGCCGGACTCGGGCGATCCACGCAGTTTGGTCAAGCACTTGCCCAACGCCGCGTCGCGGCACGCGGGGCCTTGATGGGGTTTCTCTATGTCGATGGACATGTGCGTGTCTTCCACGGGCAGGCGATACTGCCCAAAGCCCATGTCGCCCAGATGCGCCTACCCATGCCAGCGACCACGGACTACTGGGTCAACGACGAGATCGGAGACCCCCTTTTTGTCGTCACCGCCGAGGCCAATGCGGGTCTGGTGAAAATGTTGCCGACACTCCTGAACGAAGCGCAGTCCCTGCTCGGAAAGCGGCGTCTGACCGTGGTCTTCGACCGCGGAGGTTGGAGCCCGAAGCTTTTCGCCAAGCTTGTGGCGGCGGGCTTCGACTTGCTGACGTATCGTAAGGGTCGCTTCCGGCTGTTGCCAAAGTCTCGATTCCGTCGGCATAAAGGCGTGATCAACGGACACGCGATCGAGTACACGCTGGCGGATCAAGGAGTGCATTTCCTGGAGGGCAAACTGCGACTGCGCCAAGTCACACGACTTTCATCCAACGGCCATCAGACGCCCATCGTCACAAGTCGGCGTGATCTTCCCGCCGTCGAAGTTGCGTACCGTATGTTTGAGTGCTGGCGGCAGGAAAACTTCTTCAAGTATTTGCTCGAGGAATATGCCCTCGACGCCCTCGTCGAGTACGCGACGGAACCTGACGATCCCGCCCGCGAGGTCCCCAATCCAAAGTGGAACGTGCTGGACGGCCAGCTTCGGCAGGCCCGAGCGGCCTTGAAAGTTTTGCATGCGGAGTATGGCCTGAAGGCACTGCTCAACTCAAAGAGCCGAAGGCCAACGAGGCGTGGGTTCAAGATCGCCCAAGGTACACTGGGTAAGAAAATCCTCGCCGCAGTCAAGCACTGCCGAAAGCTGGAGATCCGCCGTGCCGCCGTTCCCCGCCGGCTCCCTGTGGGGCAGGTCATCTCGGGGCCGGTGGTCAAACTCGCAACCGAACGCATGCATCTCACCAGCCTTCTGAAAATGGTCGCCTATCAACAGGATGTCTGGAGTTTTCAGAAGGAGATGCTGATTCGTTTTGGGCAGGACATCCAAGGCCACGGCGCGTCGGCAACGAACAACGCGCCACAAAGTTACCACCTGTCACGCACAGGGGGTTACGAAATGGATGAGGCATCCGGCATGATGCGCCAGGTAAACAAACACGATCCGAATCAACACAGGTAGACGCTTCGCGAAGGTGTCTTCCTGAAGCACCGCAACCGTAACACCGTAACAACTCTCTGCCGTTGAGGCAGGCCGATAGACGGCCGAAATGCTCCGAAAGACGACGTCATGCCTGTGTCCCGATGTCAACATGTATGTTCTGTAACGGTGTTACGCTTGTCGAAGGGGCATATCTGGAAAATGCATCACGAAAGCTGTCGGCGCTGTAGCCTTTTCGAAGGTCGCGCCCAATACGGAACGTCATGGTGTGGATGCCGAATGGCCGCAGCAATCTGGCCAGCTTTGCCTTGGTTATGGCCTTGCCGTGGGCAAATTCGGGCCAGGGGCGGTCATACATGTCCGCCAGCGCGAGCACGATCTCCTCGCTGAACATCCGGCTCGTGCGGCGCTTTTCAAACAGGTCTCTGATGTCGCGAAGCAACAGTTCACAGATGTTCTCCTCATGGTCAACCAGCGAATCCGACGGCGCGACGGCTGCGATCCTAGCCCGGCGGGGCCAGTCGCCGCCGGCCAGGTCGGCGATGGCCAGGAGATGGCGCCAGTTGTCGGCCGCCCGGTCGCCCAATTCGACCGGCATGCATGGATCGGCATGCCGGATTCGCGCAACATTGTCCTTCGCCCAACGGCATGCCCGTCGCTGTGGCGGGACCAGTTGATCCAGGGAATCAAACCTGGGCCGCTCCGGCTTCTCGCCCGAAACGCAGCGTTTCAGGGGGATCATGATGGCCCTGTCCTCGATCGTGTCGGAAAGCCGTCCGATCAGCGCCACCACCTTGGGGCACCAGGTCCTGTACGTTCTTGGCTCGAAATCGCCCCGGGTGGTCCTGACCACGATGGCAGCTGAACGCAGATGCCCCGAGTTCAGGATACCCCTCAGTTCCTCGTTCCCGCTAATGAAAGTGTCGGCCTCGTCCACGAGTAGGCTCGGGACATGCCGCTCTATCGTCCGGTAGATGGCCGCCGGAGTGATGTTGGCCGCGAACAATGGGCGTGGGACGAGGCTTCCAACCAGGTGCAGCAGCGTTGTCTTTCCGCCCCGCTTCGTGGGACTCGTCAAGCAGAGGATCGGCGATAGCGGCTTCGGCACGATGGGCTCGAATGCGTCTTCGGTTCGGACCCAGTTCGCCGGCACATTGTGGATGATTCTCGTGTTCAGTTTCTGGGACGTCTTGTTCCAGACCATTGTGCCAGCATAGATCTCGTTCCTCAGGATCGCGCAGACCGCCGACCGGGTCCAGGCGCTCTTGCCCGGCGAGGGGATTTGACGGCCATTCAGCATGGCGGCGATGGCATCGGGCGGCCGGCGCCTGTTGACGAAGAACCTGAAGATCTCGCGGATCGTCTCCACTTCGCCATCATCGCCAGGTGTCAAGGTAGTCCTCTGGTTATGGATGGCCTTGTGCTCTCCCAGTTCCAGTACGCGTACCGGCTTCTTCTGCTCATCCAGAAGGAGGCGGCGCATTCCGTAGGGCGCCATGCCCCCGGCCCAATAGCCGTAGGATGCTATCTTGGAGCAGCCTTTCCAGACCTTCTCAGAAAGCTCCTGACTGTATCGCGCGGCACGCCAGCGCTCGAAATTGAGGTAGACGCCATAGAAGAGATCGTTCTCCTTCTGGAATCCCATGGTGGAGAAGATGACCTTTATGCCACGGCTCGAACACAGCCAGGTGTAATGCGCCGACTCGTCGCCGTCTTGGAAGCGTCCCCAGCGCGAAACGTCGAACACCAGCACGTAGTCGAATTTCTCCTTTCCGCCCTCCACGTAGACCTGGATCATCTCGTTGAAGGCATCCCTGTCCTTGACGACAACTCCGGTTATGCCACGGTCGGCGAATTCCTTAATGATCTCAATGCCGTTGTCGGCGGCGAACTTGCGCACATGTTCCTGCTGGATCTCCACGCTGTACTCCTGTTTGTCCTGCGCCGAGTGCCGGTAATAGGCCACCGCCTTCTTCTCGGCCGTCGGTTTTGGATCAAACCATCCCATGACGTTTGGCTGGCTGTTCGCTCAAAAGACCGCAGGCCGAAGCTCGAATATCCGAGACTCCGAATCGTCAGGTTCTCAGAGCGGGCGATAACGGAAGGCGTTGAGGAACACAGAATAGGAGGAGTGGTCGTCCGCATCACGAATCCGGGCAAGACCGTGGCCGACTGCTTCAAGTATCGCAACAAGATCGGGCTCGACGTGGCCATCGAGTCCGTGCGGGAATGCCTACGGCTGCGACTGGCCACGCCCAGTCAGATTGCAGAATACGCCAAGATCAACCGGGGCTTCAACGTGATGCGGCCATAGACGGCATGACAACGAAAGTATGCTGGAATTGCCACGGCTGTCATAACCTGTCGTAGGCTGTCGTATCCAAACACACGATGGCATTTGCCTGGTGACCATTGAACCCCATCAAGTCACGAGCTACGGTGTGGTTGTGTTGCGAACCCAATGAGTTGAAGGGTGACTCGCCTGGTCAGTCTGTCCAGAATGAATCTCGCCGGCGGCATGTAGTCTGGTGTAGCGACGCGGTGGAAACCCGAAACGCCGCTTGAATGCTTTCGAGAGATGGAACTCGTCGTAGAATCCGGTGTGAGCGACCACGGCCTTCAACGATGTACCCTTGAGCAGCATCCCGCGCGCGACATCCAACCGGTGCTCGATCAGGCGCCCGATAGGCGTGCGTCCGCCGGTCTCGACCCGATAACGGTGCGTGAGCGTGGAGACACTGACGCCGGCCTTGCGCGCCATCGCAATCAGCGTTAGCGGTTCGTGATAGTGTTCGCGGATTTGAGCCTCTACGTGTTCCGCCAGCTGCCGGGATGGGAGCGGTATGCCGGCGGTGATCAGGCGGTCTGCTCCGGTCATCGGCTGCGCGGCCAGTAACAGGTCCAGAATGGCGTAGAAATCCGCCTGCCCTCGCCATGAGCGCGTGGCTCCGCCACTCCCCGCCAGGTGGGCGAAGGCGGCCGCCAGCAACCCCTCGGGATCGAGGAAACGAGAGAACCCCTGGCCGGGGCCAACGAGGGGATCCAGGTCGCGGGAATCCTCGATCGAAAAGATAATATACGTTTCGTGGAACGGAACGTCGGCCGGGGTGCTACGCTCCCAATAGGCGCAGCCGGCGGAGTACAGGTGGGCCGTATGGGCTTCGCGCGGCCGCCAGCGGTGGCCATCGAGGCTGAATTCGCCGGCCGCTTCCACGTGATAGTCCATGCTCCATTGCCTGGGGTAACGGATGTGGGCGCGGTGCGGCAGACGGCGAACCAAGCGCGTGGAATTCATCAAATGAGGAATAAGGCTTCTTTCGCCGCCGAAAAACACCCCGCCCGCGTTGTCGTCCCATTTTCTCATGCCTGTGCCGGATATTACATAAAATCTGCCGTCTCTTCCATTCCCAAAATGCCATCTGTTTTGCCATCCTATTGCCCGTGAAGCACGGCGGTGGGCCGTGGTTTATCAAATAGAGAGGTGCGGCATGCAGATGGAGAGACCCAAATTCTACAAAAGGGGGTATCCACTTGACGCAAACGACCACAAGGTGTAGTGTCCGTGGGCATGGACGACCGCATAGGACCCAAGGCCGGAATCGACTATCCGCGCACGTACCAGGAGTTTGTGGAATGGTTTGGGGATGACGCGG
>CAIYGI010000309.1 GCA_903925685.1 uncultured bacterium | reverse complement strand
CTCTTCCGATTGCGCCGCGCAACTGGTGCGGCCCCGCCTCTTCCGATTGCGGGGCAAGACTGGTGCGGTGCCGCTCTTCCGATTGCGGCACAAGACCAGTTGTATTCCGGCCCGTCGGCATTTCAGCGGTGACGGCGACCGTTAAGGGCCGTGACCGCTGAACTGCCGGATTTAGGGCCGGTCTTATATTAAGCGCATGTCGCGTGGCTTGGCTGACGGGGGCCACGCGCGGATGTGGAAGCGCGTGAAGCTGACGCGCTGGAACAGCCGCGTGGGGGTGGCAGCCATGACGCGCGTGATGCGCGCCTAAGCGGCGTAGCCGCGCTGCAAGTGGTTCGCGGAGTTGGCGCGGGGTGGCGCGGCGGCTGGCCTTCCGTTGCAGCCGCCGTGACATCCCCGCGCTTCCGCATCATCGCGGAGCAGGAGGCAGAGCGGGCGGCCGAGGCCCCTCAGGGCAGGTTAGACGGCGGCGCGTAAGCGGCGCCGCCGGGACGGGACGCAGGCGTCGCGGGTTGTCACATGGGGAGCCGCCCTAGGCGGCAGCGCGGCGGTCCGGGTAGGCGAGCGGCCGCGTAGCGGCCGGGCGCCGGGACTGTGAGTAGGCCGCACTGTACAGGGTTCGACGGAACGAAGGCGTCGCGGGGGGCACATGGGGAGCCGGTCGGGCGTGGAGGCGCTCTGCGCCGGAACGACCGAGCGGCGGCGCAGCGGTCCGGCGTGGTTGTGAGCGGCGTCGCCGTACAGAGGGTCGCTGGACGGCGGCGGCGCGGTTGGGGCGGTTGGGTGGAGGACGGCGTCGCGGTTGTGATGTTCGGGCGGGTGAGGCTGCGTGACTCGAACGAATCACGGTAAGTTATAATTCGGGGGCAGACCACTATGCCCTCGTCTCTGGCATCTCACCAGTCACTCCTCACCTGACCACGAGGACTGTGCAAGGCGCGAGCCGAACTAGGCTCTGGCATGTGCTGCCCATCACACGATCATAAACCGCCGAATGCCCCATGAACCCGATCACCAGAAGATCGAATCCCCGTTATTTGATCAACTCCACGATGGACTTTACCTCATGGCCCACGATGACATGCGAGTGGATCGTAACGCCCTTGGCAGCCGCCATTTCACCCGCCTGCTTCAGGGCATCTTTGAACGCGCTGTTCATCAATTCTTTTTCCTCGATGAACTCACCGATGGTTTCCGTGTAATGCGGGACTTCCTTGATCGAAACTGTGTGAAGGTCAGCGCTGTAGAGTCGCGCCAGTTCCAGTGCTTCTTCCAACGCCTTCAACGACCCCGCTGAACCATCCAACCCGTGCAATATCTTCTTATGCATCGCTTTTCTCCTTTTCCTCATCCCCTTCAATTACTGGCTGGAACCAACGCTGGGCGATGATCGTCGGGATCACCGCGCTTGCGATGACCACAGTGATCAGCACCGTGTACTGGTCCTGATTGATGATGTTGTTGGACAGTCCGAACAACGCGCAGATGCTCCCGAACGTCAGACCGGTGCACATCAGCAGTGTGATATACATTCCTTCCCGCCTTTGGAAGCGAAACACTTTTGTCAACGGCCATATCCCGATGAACTTCGTCGTGATTTTCATCCCAAACAGCACAAGAATCAAGCCGGCACCCGCCGCCACAGCGCCGAAATTCACTAGCGCGCCCGCTTTTAGGAAAAAGAACGGGGTCAAGAGCGTGAAAGCCATGATTCTCATACGCTGGGCCATCACCCGTTCCTTCAGGAAGAACGGTGCCATGACCATGCCGATAAGGTAAGCGGGCAGTACCGCTTCACTCTTGGCCATGTTGCTTAACCCACCAAGCGCAAACAGAACGAACAAGAGGAACTTGATCTCCGGCTCGCTGATCCGGTTCCCGACCCTTTTGAAAAACCATGGCGCAAACCTGGGCAGAATCCACATGGCCAAGGCCGTGACACCGGCGAATAACACCAGCCACATATTGTAGTTCGCAAACAACACCCCCAGCGCCAGGACTGTCCCCAGATCGTTGATAAAACAGGCCGCCAGGATGATCTTGCCTATCTCGTGCCGGTTGTAGCCGGTCTCCACCATGACGGCGTACACAACGGCAACCGAGGTGGTGGAGAGGGCCATTCCCGCGATTTCCGCCTGCGGCCATGTCCATCCGGAAACAAACCGTGTGTAGGTAAGGACACCGAAAAATGGAATAAAGAAACCGGCCGAACCAATCAACACGCTGGACCAGAAGTGCTTCCGTATGACGGCTGGATCAATCTCCGCGCCAGCCAGGAACGTGAGCAGGACCGAACCCACACCCGCTAGGTAGTTCACCCAGGGATTCGGCGCGAGGCCCAACCAATTCCCGGCGAACGCACCGACTACAATCTCGATCAGTGCTACCGAGATCGCCACCCGGATAGAAATCAGCGACGACACCAGCGCCAATCCGATCCAGAGGGCAGATGTCAACCAAGTATTCTCCATAACCGCGCTACTGCCTTTCAAGATTCAAAAAAAACCCTGCCGCTGTGGCAGGGGTTCTTCTTGAAACTGAACTCCTGCCTTTGAGAAGCAGGAGTCATCAGTCCGCCTGATGCGGACGGTTACGGGGGACTCCATCCCCTGAAAACATTGAAGCTAGATTAATCGTCGGTGAAAGTCAAAAACAAACTTTGTTCGTGTCCGGTTACGGAGTGGAATTCTGATGTCGGATCTCGGTAGTGCGAAGAGACCGCGTGATGCGCGCCTAAGCGGCGTAGTCGCCGCGCTGCAAGTGGTTCGCGGAGTTGGCGCGGGGTGGCGCGGCGGCTGGCCTTTTGTCGCAGCCGCCGTGACATCCACGCGCTTCCGCATGACCGCGAAGCAGGAGGCAGGGCGGGCGGCCGAGGCCCCGCAGGGCAGGTTAGGCGGCGGCGCGTCAGCGGCGCCGCCGGGACGGGACGCAGGCGTCGCTGGTTGGCACATGGGGAGCCGGTCGGGCGTGGAGGCGCGCAGCGCCGGAACGACCGGACGGCGGCGCGGCGGTCTGGATAGGCGAGAGGCCGCGTAGCGGACGCGCGCCGGGACTGTGAACAAGCCGTGCCGTACAGGGGTTGACGGAACGATGGCGTCCCGGTTGTGATCGAGGCACCGCAGGTCAGGATAGGCGCGAGCCGCGCCAGCGGCGTAGCGCCGGGACTGTGAACAGGCCGCGCCGTAGAGGGGTTGCCGTAACACGGGCGTCGCTGTACCACATGGGGAGCCGGTCGGGCGTGGAGGCGCTTTGCGCCGGAACGGGCAACTATTGTCATTGAAACAATTTCAGGCGGTTGGCGATGGCGACATAGGAGAGCGCCAGGATGAGGAATATACCCAGTCCGGCAAGAATGGCATTGCGAGCGCCAATCCTCGGCGCAAGGTAAGCGACCCCAAGCATGTACGGCACCCAAGACACCAGAGTCCCGACCAGCACCCATTTCGCATGCTGACTGACCGCGTTGCCTCCTGCGGCCTCGCCGATAAAGAAATACGCGACGAGGGTGAAAACAGGCATTAGCGTGGCGAAGCCAGACAACGTCCGGTGGCCGCTCTCTTCCAGCGCAACAATAGCCGCGGTAAAGAGTCCACCAGTGACGAAATAGATGGCAAGACTAGACAGTTTCATAATGTCGCAATGAGTGGATGGTGCGCCGGGGACGGGGTGGTGTCAAGCGGGAGGTTTGGGAAGGTGGCGGCAGTGAGGCAGTGCGCATGGGCAGAGGGTAAAGCGGATGTATCGGACGTTTCGGACGAATCGGACGGATGGCGGATGGCTGGCGGGAGGCCACACGGCGCAGCGGTTCAGTTTCGAGGCAGACACTACGCCCCACGGAGGGCAGACCTTATGCCCCCGTGCTTGCATTCGTTCGTCTCGTTTTATTGATCACTAACCAGCAATCCGGCGCATACCCTTCCCGATCCCCGTGAGTAGTAGCGCCAACCCTAACGCACAGACAACCGCCGCGCCGGTGGGGAGATCAAGGCGATAGGAGGCGTAGAGTCCTCCAACACTCGCCAGCGTGGCAATGATCCAGCCCACTGCAAGCCGTGTCCGTAACGAGGTCGCAAGCAAATTGGCACAGACGGCGGGGATGATGAGATAGGAGAAGACCAATAGGACGCCCCCAATACGCACAAAACTCATCACGACGACACCGAACAGTAAGTAGAACAGGAAATCCCACCACCACAGACGTAACCCTTGGGCACGTCCGCTTTGCGGGTCGAACGAGAGCAGCAGGAACTGGCGCCGAAAGACCACATGTACGGCGCCAACGGCCGCAAACAGGGCGAATGTGCGAAGGACTTCACTCGGACGCACCAGCAAAACCTCGCCGACGAGTGTCCTTCGCAGTTCTTCATTGCCTTCCGGGCTACGGTTCAACAACAGAAACGATGCCGCCGCCGCCACCACGTAGACAATGCCGATCAGCGCTTCTTGTGGGACACGCTTTCCGCTGGGGCGGGTTAGCGTCAGAATGCCCGCGCCCACAAAAGTAAGCGCTGCCGACCAGGCGGTGGTCTGCCAATCGTGGGAGTCATGGCCCAGGAGGATGGCCACGCAGATTCCAAAGGCCGCGACTTGGGCAAGCGCAAGGTCAACAAAGATGATCTCACGCTTCACGATGTGCAGCCCCAAATAGACCAGAATCCCCGGCAGGAGCAGACAGGCCAGAAAAGGCCACTTCATGATTTCAAATGCCTCGTTCATGGTTTCTACTCCTTTGACTGTCCGCTGTTTTTCAAAGCGGAGGCGAGTGTGTTGACCAGACAGTCAATCAGTTCGATATATCCCCCTTCGGTGCCTTTGACGCCGCCGGGAAACTGTGCGAAGTCCACGATGGTCGCACCTGTCGCTGCCGCCACCTTTTCGGCCGTTCTCCGGTTCTGATAGGGCTCAACCACGATGACGCCGATATGCTCTGTTTTCATGCGAGTCACCACATCCGTCAAGTTGGCCGGCGTGGGAGGAATACCCGGTTTCGGTTCAAGAAAAAGATCAATCTTCACACCAAAGCGGTTGGCGAAGTAAGGCCACGAGTTGTGATAGGCGACCACGGTCCTGCCTTTGAATGGCGCCATTTGCTTTTGCCACGCAGTGATTTTCTCGTCCAGACGCTTAACGAAGGCGTCCAGTTTCTGCCGATACGCGGTTTCGTGGTCCGGATCAGTCGCGCTGAGGGCGGCAGCTATGCGTTCGGCGACGCGGCTGGCATTCACGGGATCCGTCATGAAATGAGGATTACCCATTGCGTGGATGTCGCCTTGGGAACGATCCAACGTTGCGGGCACTTCAAGAAGTGCCAGACCTTCTGCGCACAGAACATGTTCCGGTCTTCCCAATGCGAGCTTGGAGTTGCGGGAGCCGTCAATCAATGGCGGCAACCAGCCCATTTCCAGTTCCGCCCCGCCTTCAATGAGGATGTCGGCCCTGGCGAGTTTGGCGATGTAACTGGGTTTGGCGTCAACGAAATGCGGGTCTTCGGTCGGTTTCGCAAGGACGCTGACTACGACCAGATCGCCGCCAATCTCGCGGGCGATGGCCCCGAAATCGGCCGTTGTCGTGACGACGTTCAGTTTGGCATGGCTGGACGATGTGAACCCGAAGAAAAGGGCCACTGTCAGAATAATCGTGTTGATTAAAGTCTTGGTCTTCATATGCATATCTCCTGTGTGTCGGTTATTTTCAATGCCTTTATTACATACTTGCTGAAATGTGGTTGAGTTGTTGTGTTGTCCTGTCTCCAAACAGCAGAGAATCGAATCCGGCCTCATACAACATTTCCCTGCATGCATGCATGTCCAGACCGCGATGTCCTGATGTCTCGGCGGCGGTATCGCGCGGGTTCGCGCCGGTCTCCGCATAAACGGTGTTCGCACCTGCCACAAGGCCGAGCAGATTTGGTTCATGTACCGCAATACTCTGCGTCTCCGTGACATTCATTGTTGCGAGAGACACGACAGCCACGACCTGCGCGAGTCGCCTCTCAGTAATCTGTCCGTGATGCGCCAGAGGGGAGGACGGCACAAATACGCGGCGCATCGCGGCGTGTTGAAAACACCCCATCTCAATGCCGACGAATATCTGGTCCACCATTTCCTGAGCGGTGTGTTCCGGCCCTATCGGCTCACAGCAGTAGTAGAAGTCCAAACCGGCATCCCGAATGGTCTGTATTGTTGCAACACGCATCTCCGGACTAAGTTTCGTATCTATGCCTTCACGCAGACGCAAGACATGATAAGCGCCGTTCACCCCGCTGGCCCTTAACTCATCCGCTTTAACTCGGTCGAAGTCGCCGATGTTGACGACAATCTGGACCTGTTGCGGAACGGCTTTCTTAACCATGGCGACCACGCGCAGGAGGTGATCGAAGTTGAACTCATGCATAGTCATCAAGAATAGAGCGAATAAATCCCCCCTAACGGTAAACTCCATAGCTCTGCGCAGAATCTCGTCGTCAGGCATTTGAGACTTGGCGAACTTCGTATGGTCTTCTCCGAAAGAGCAGAACTTGCATCCGCCGGGACACGGCGCAGTCTCAATGCCGATTTGCCCCAGAAGGATTCCTTGATTCCTGAACTTCGCGCGCGAGATGGAGTCAGCCGCGACTTTCAAGAATCCCGCCTCAAATGAAGCTTCTGGAAGATCCAGAAGGAAGGCGCACTCCTCTTGCGTCGGTGCAGTACCTTCCTGAGCTCGGAACACAATCCTCATTACTTCCTGTTGAATGTTCATCGCATACTCCTTGATTCATTTAGAACTTGTGCGCGGCGTGCGCGCCGAGCATGAACTCGAATTGAAGCCACACGGCGTCTTCGTCCGCGGCGTCTTCCCGCCACGCATGGTTGTACTGTAGACGCAATTTGCTGAATTCGGTCGGGTACCATGTGATGTTCGGGGAGACCCGTTCTTCTGTTGGTCTTTCCGCCGTTGCCTCCTCGCTCACGCTCTTGTTACCGGTCACGTATTCGCCGCGCAAGCCCACTGCCCAGCGGCGGATGAACCCCCACTGAAGTTGAGAATATGCGCCCCAGTCATGCAGGGTCTCGGCCGGTAAGCCTACCGTGGTGTCTGCGCCGGCTTCGAAGTTGCGGCCTAGCACTTCTGTCTGCCATGTGACAAACGGCCACCCCCCCTCGGCATTCGCCGGTTTCCACTTCCAGAATGCGTCCACACCGTAGACGAGCGTATGAGTGTCATCGCCCGTGTCGTTCGGACCGAGTGCCGCGGAGGCGCCTAAGAGGAGGGTTTGCGAATCGGTCAGTTCGAATGAGGTGGCAAGCCGGGGCACGAAGAGTAAATCGCCAACACTGCTGAGATTGCGGTCAGTTGTCGCCCGGCCGTAGAGGCGGTCAACGCCATCAGCGCCGGCCTCACCGGTATAGCGGAAGCTGTAAGCATCGCTGCCCTGGCCATTGAACACGCCGAAAGTGAATTCCGTGTAGTGTTCCGTGGGCACGAGCCATGAAAGGCGCGCGCCATTCTGTCGGAGACCATCCTCTCCAAACATCCGATTGAGCACCAGCGGTTGATCCACAAACGCCCAAGTGTGCGGATGCTGATTGTTCTGGCGACCGAACTCCGCGAAGAACCGGCCGACCTTGGCCTGCAACCCGGCCGGCAGACTACTGGAGAGCGCGTAGGCTTCCTCCAATTCGATCCCGGTTCCTTCATCGGCATCCGTCATGAGCACGATATTGGCGAAGCCCTTGAAGTACGGGTCAACGGCGCCGTCGAGCGCAAGTTCGGCGTTACGGAGGGAAAACCCGCTTTGCGATGGATCATGACCGCCGGGTTGCAACCCCTCCACGTCTGGCGTGGACGCCCAGCCGGCGTTCGCCAGCACGTCGAAACTCAGATTCATGTACGAAGAACCCGCACGGCCCATCGTCGCCGCGGGCGCGGCAGGTTTAGCCTCCGCCACTTTTCTCTCAAGGTCATCAATTCGCACACGCAGTTGCTGAAGTTCTTCCACCGTGTTGGTTGGCGGCCGGTCGTCGGTCGCGAAGCTTATAAGGGGCGCCAATATGGCTGTAATGGCAAGCAGTAAAAATAGTCGTTTCACATCTACTCCTGTATTGAAAATGGTGATCAATGAACAACGACGAGGGCGAACAAGCCGGCGTCGCGTGATGCCTGACGGAGAAAAATGTCAGGTGACAGGAGGAGCGCGCGCCTGAGTGGGGTCGCGCAGGGGGGCAGATGTAGTCAGTGATTTCGGAAGATCGATTCGGAAGTAAATGGGGGCTTGCGCAACCGGCTCAAGGTGCGTTGCCGTTTCGAGCATCGGTGCGCTGGCGAGTCGGCAGATCGGACAGTGATCGGCATCGTGCCCATCGTGGCAGTCGGCGCAATGTGCCCTGTGCCACGTCGGGAGCCACAGTACGCCGACTGCGAACAGCAGCGCCAGAAAAATGGTTGTGCAGCGTTTCATTGGCACCGGAAGCAAACAACAGGGTGATGTTATGCCAGTCCCCACCCTCGTGTCAACGGGCGTGAGGTGCGGTTATTGAGGGATGAACAGGTCGTTGTTGTGCGCCCCAAACCAACCGACTTTGAATTTGTCGAACTGCGTGCTGTAGTTCAGGGTCATCTTTTCCGACGACACGTGACCATCGCACCAAATGACGTTGGCATAGCCGTTGTGACGAAAATGGATGGAAGGCTGAGCCTGACCGCCGTTTGGAAACATGTAGGATTCCACAAAGGAATACTCGATAACATAGGTTGGATTGCCATACGGCTGCGGGAATGCCGTGTCGCAAAACATCACGATCCCGGCGGGATACTGGATGTCGGCGGGGTCCCGCCCCATTGCCGCACCTCCAGCGTCGTAGCCCATCGATCCGACGCCATTCATATTGTAACCGTACCCTCCGCACGAAGCTTCGAATGCGTTGGCGCCCGTGACATCCTTTACGTAGCTATGAATACTGAGACATTCGCGGATGGCATGGGAGGAACCAAGATACGGGGAGAGCGGCCCCTTGGCGCCATCGAATGGTTGGCTCGAAGACGTCCGGGAGCCGTGCCAACGCTGTCGATTCGCGCCGAACATATCCGCAGCAGCGGGAACGTAGCTTCCGTGATCAAGCGCGTACATGCTGTTGGCGAGGTAGAGTTGCCGCAGGTTGTTTATGCAAGACGCCTGGCGGCCCTTCTCCTTCGCCGCATTTACGGCCGGAAGCAGGAGCCCCGCCAGCAGCAAGATGATCGCTATCACCACGAGTAATTCGAGTATAGTGAACCCGGCCACCGGGTGTCCGCGTTCACAACGTTGGAAATTGCCCGGTCGCATGACAGCCACTTCACTTCCGCCAGGCGCGCAGACGGGCAAACCCGGCGGCATTCGTATCGCTGCCCGGAATACGGGCGCGCATGGTCGCCAGGCCAGAATCGACGCCGACCACCGTCTCGACAACACCGTTGGTTGTCCATGCAACTTCGCCGGACAGATTTGTGCATGCCTCGACGCCGATCCCGGCATCTGGAAGGTCCGCCCGCTGGCGATACGTGACATCGAAGAAAGGCGCGCCGTTCGTCGGCGCCAAATCGGGGGCGTAGGCATCTCCCGGTGCGCGTCCCAGGGCGTAGAGCATCAGATTCGCCTCTCCACTGCCATCCCACGAAACGGTGTCGCCGAATGCAGGCGAATTGGGATCGACCCTGAAATCGTCCATGGCGAAATAGGCGGGCGTGTTCATGCCGAAGGCGCCGTTGTCGCTGGAACTGAGCGCGAAATGCAGCGACTTCACGTTCGACCCGAGATTGGTCAGGGTGACCCAGGTCCAGGTTGTTAGGATATAGTCCTGGTTGGTGTCGGCAAAGCGGAAATCGGCGAGATAGAAGTCGACCGATCCCACCGTTCCGCCGTTGACGTCATTTCCTGAGATGGTAAGTTTGAACCAATCGTTGCTGGCGGCGCAGAACTTCCGCGAGAAGGAATTGCCGTCGCGCATCGCGAGGGCCGCGTAGGTCGTGTTGTTGATGTAGAAACCAAGCACGTGTGCCGGCGACGGCAGGGTGATGATGTCCGATTCGCTCCACGGTCCTTCGTCGTAGACTACAACGTAGGTTCCCGTGCCACTCACGCTGGCACCGCTGATGACGGCATACTGGTTGCCGTACCCGGGAGTCGTGGTATTGTTCACGCGGGAGTAAGCGAAACCGGCCCAGCTTGTGTAACCGTAACCCCAGTCGGTGAAGGCGTTCTTGAAGTAGATGCCGTTGATCGCAAAGCCCCCGGACCCGTCCGATCCGTTCCAGTAATCACCCGCCGTGAGCGGCAGATTGTCTAAGGACGGGTAGGCAATATTCAGGAGCCAGTTGTTGATCGGCAGATCTTGGATGGTGATCGCAACCTGGGTGTTCGCCGTTGCGTAATAGGCCGCGTCCGGCGCGAGATGCACGCACACGACCTTGTCGCCTTTCACAGACGTACTGGCGAGCGCCCGGACATAGAGCGTGGTGGACAAGACGCCGGGAGGCAAAGTCACGCAGTTGGTCAGTCCGGCATAATCCGAATCGGTGGCCGTGCCGTCCAGGGTCAGGTGCACGGCAAGCGGTGCGTCGGAAGCCACCGCGTTCCGGGCCACCACGACTTGGCCCGTTTTGTCGCCGGCCCGGGAGGCGATGGACGATGGTAACGCCAGAGACACCCCGGGTTCGTCGTAAAGGGCAATGGACTCTGCGGAGCCATTGGTTTCGACAACGTAACCAGGACCTGACAGTATCTGCATCGTAACCGTCACATTGCCCGTGGAAGGCGCGCTCGGCACAGGGGCGATGACAACATTTCGGGTGGTGACGCCGGCCGGAATAACCACGGTGTTCGTGACCCAGGCGTAGTCAACGCCGTTCGACGCCGTGCCGCCCAGAACGATCGCCACGTTCAGTTGCGCGGATGCATCCCATGTCTTTCGCGTCAGGCGGAAGACACCGTTACTCGATGTCCGCCGCGAGATCGCCGGTTGGAGCGCCTCGACGAACACCTCCTGGAAGTTGTTGCTCAAGACCCCGATGGCATCCAGATCGAATCCCGCCGAACCTGTGCACAAGTACGGGTCGTAGATCACGTGGCCGACGGAATCCGTGCAGGAGCCGTTGCCGGAGATGTCGAGCAGCCGCACATACCGGACGTTGTTCACGTCCAGTCCGGGTGTTCCGCGCAACTCCCCCAGGTCGTAGGGTTCGCTGTAGCCTTGTTGGTACTTACAACCCAAATGGTAAACGTCTTCCGGATTGACCTCGCCAAACGGGCCCACGGGGTTAGGGGTAAGGGAGCGGTTCCAGAACCGGAAGAAATTGGTCCCGTCCGACGAGACTTCGACGTAGGCCAATTCCAGGAACGTATCGCTGATCGAGTTCTCAACGATGGCGAAGTCATTGCCCGGGCCGTCCTTGATGGGGGGGTCGAAAGTCATCGTGATTCGTCCACCCTCACCGAGGCAGCAAATGTCGAAGGAGGTGCCAACCGCGACACCGGTTGCAAGGTTGGGCGTCTGCCACATGGCGGCGCAGTTGGCCCCAACGATGTAGTTGGTCCACCCCGTGGCCCACCGTATCAGGGCATTCGAACTCATCTCTACCGCAGTTGATCCGGGTTCCTCGGCAGCCGGTGCGTACGACTCCAGCGTGGCGAGGTCGTCCAGGGCGAAATAGGCGGGCGTGTTCATGCCGAACATCCCGTTGTCGCTTGAACTGAGTGCGAAGTGCAGCGACTTCACGTTCGAACCGAGATTGGTCAGGCCGACCCAGGTCCAATTCGTTACGATGTAGTCTTGGGCGCTGTCTGCGAACCGGTAATCGGCCAGGTAGAAATCGGTTGTGCCCGTTACCGCGCCGTACGCATCTTGAGCGGAGATCGTGACCTTGAACCAATCGTTGCTCGCCGCGCAGAATTTGCGCGAGAACGTGTTCCCGTCACGCATCGCGAGGGTCGCGTAGGTGGTGTTGTTGATGTAGAAGCCATCCACCGCGCAGGGAACCGGGAGCGTGATGACGTCGGATTCACCCCACGGCCCGTCGTCGTAGGCCACCGCATAAACACCTGTGCCCCCCACACCGGTGCCGCTGATGACGGCATATTCGTTGCCGTATCCCGGTGTGGAGGTATCGTTCACGCGGGAGTACGAGAAGCCCGCCCAGCTTGTGTACCCGTAGCCCCAGTCCGTGAACTGATTCCCGAAGTGGATCGCCTGGCTGTCAAAGCCTCCGGCGCCATCGGATCCATTCCAGAACTGATTGGCGCCGAGACTGAGATCCGAGAAATCGGCCGTGACATCCGCCAAGGCCACGGAGCCGAACCATGCTGTCGCCAAACCCGCCAACGCCAACCGCCGTAACAACCTTTTCATGCCGCCCACCTTTCTGTGTTTTCACGAAGCAAAACGCCTTTCGCGAGAAACTCGACGGTGGGCGGAGGCACAAACAAAAAGCCTCCGCTTTCCGACTGGGGAAAGGGAGGCCTAGAATCCGCCCGTTTATCCTCTTCCATCGCGAAAGATTACTAAACATGAGGGAAGACACGTCTCCTGGCTTACGGCTTCCAACCTACTCCCGACTCTTCCCATTTCCTTGCGTTCGACTCATGTCTTTCGCAACGAAACAGTGATTATTCCGGTTTCGTAGCCGTTTACAGTGGCGCGACCGCGTCCGATTTTCACGGACTTCCGTTTGTCTTCCCGCCAAATGATTTGACAAAGATCAACCACAAACATACGCGACAGGCGCTTTGCCGTCAATGCCTATTTTCATGGCCTATTTTCATGGCTTCGCGGCAGATCATGCCATCGCGTGTCACGCTGCCGCTTTCATTGCTCACCCGTGCTGACTTTTTGTGCGGGACTCGCCTGTACAAAGAACTCGTCATCCACATCGGTGGCTGATAGCACTTGAAATCCGTGTTCTTCGAGCAGCCTGGTTGTACTTCTCAAACATGGCATGCGGTCGTGGCGAACAGGTTCTGAGAAACCCGCATGAAGCGTGTTTAGGCGTGCGCTGCCTTCCAGATTGGCAATCACCAGTCGCCCGCCCGGCGCAAGGCAGGGACGCAGACGCCGAAGGATTGCGCCCTTGTCGTCGAAGTGCGGGAACACGCGGAATAGGATCGCCAAGTCCCAAGTCGCGGGCCTCAGTTGCACCGTCTCCATGGTGGCTTCGGCAATCTCAACGTTTCGCAGATGTCCAAGCCGACGACGGCATTCCCGCACCATGCCCGGACTGGCGTCGAAAGCCAGTACGCGACCCGAAGGTCCAACCCAGTTGGACAGGTATTCCGTCAGTGGCCCCACGCCGCAACCGGGCTCGATCACGCGCATCCCGGCCAGATCGCCCAGCCGCTGCTTCAGTTGTTCCACCTTCCGGCGATCCGCGTCCGTAAACAGCAGCGGGTCGTCGCTAACCGCAACGCGGTCAAAGAATTCATTCTTGTACATCACCAACTCCTGCTTGTTTCCACGGCATCCCGCGCTACACACGAGTGTAAGCCAAGAGCTGCCGCATATACGAGTGAAGAAACCAGCACAATGCTCGCGCCCGCCGGCCAGTTCAGGGCAAACGACAGCATGAGGCCGCCAACGGCGCAAAGCGCGCCCAGCAGCATGGACCCGGCGACGGCGGTCCGGTATTTTTTCGCCAACTGCATGGCCGCGACCGCCGGATTGGTCAACAGACTGTACAGCATCAGCCCGCCGACGATGTTGAGGTTGACGGTGACGGTCAAGCCGCACATGGCAATGATGGCGTAGTAGAACGCCGCGGCATGAATGCCGCAGGCACGGGCAATCTCCCGGTCGAACAGAACCGCTTTGGTCTCTTTGGCGAAGACGATCAGTAGAACCAGCGGCAATAACCATGCCAAGGCCAGCGGTGGCAGGTCCGCCCAGCGCACCAGCAACAGGTTGCCCCACATCAGGCCCAAGAGTTCCGAGCGGCGATCCTGCATGAGTCCGATTCCCAGAAAGGCCAGCCCGAGCGTCAGCGAAAACAGGATGCTCATGACCGTATTGGCATGCGTACGTGTTTTGTCGGCAAGCGGTCCCACGATCGCGGCTACGCCAAGCGATGCCGCAAGCGCGGTGGCAAGAACTGGTGTCCCGAGGAAGTAGGCCAGCACGGCGCCCGCCAGGGCGGCATGCGCCAGGCACACGCCCATGAACGGAAGATTCAACGAGATCAGAAGGAAGCCGGCCAAGCCGCAACCGGCCCCGCCAATCAGCGCGGTCAGCATCCACTTGATCTGAAGCGCCGTCATCGCAGAGCCTCCGGCAAAACGACATACCGTCCATCCGTTTCAAGAATGCGCAGCGGCAACCCGTAAATATCGGATAACAGCGCGGCGTCCATGGCCTCGGCCAGCGTTCCCATGCGGATCAAACGACCGCCGCTCAAGATGGCCGCATGCGTGATTCCGGCCGGCAGGTGCCGTGGGTCGTGGGTGACCATGATGACCGTCAAATTCAAGCTCCGCCAAAGCCGTCCGATGAGTTGCGTAATGGCCTCCTGCCAGCGCAAGTCGAGATGTCCCGCGGGTTCGTCCAGGAGAAGAAGCTCCGGTTGTTGCGCCAGGGCGCGCGCCAGATGGACCTTCCGTTGTTCGCCGCCGGAAAGCACGCCGAAAGCGCGGTCGGCGATGCGGTCAAGCTCCACCTGCTCCATCACATCGTCGCAGATTTTCCGGTCCTCCGGAGTCAACGATCGGCCCAGCCCCCTGACTCCGGCGCGGCCCATTTCGACCACCTCGCGAACGCAGAGCGGCATGACCGCGTCAACCCGCGTATGCAACTGCGGAACATAGCCGATGCGCCTGCGCAGACGACCACGGGCGAACGACGAGAGCCGTGAAACCTCCAAGTCAAGAACCTTGAGATAACCCGAGAACCGGGTGAGGGCAGGGATCGCGTTCAGCAGGGTGGTCTTGCCGGCGCCGTTCGGGCCCAGAACGGCCAGAAAAGCGCCTTTGGGCAGGGCAAGCGACACATGGTCCAAGACGATCGTTCGACGATGTCCAACGGTCAACTGGCGCATCTCAACCGCCGCCGTCACGGGAATCCTTTCAGGAGGGCATTGACGTTGGCGTTCAGCAGCCGCCAGTATGCGCCCGCCTCCCCGCTGTCGGGAAAGTTGCTGAGCATGATGCCAGGCAAGCCGGAAGCCTCAGCCAGCGCCTCCAAGTGACGCGGTCCCCACTGCTGGTTGCCGACCACCGCTTCGGCGCCCGCCGTCCGCGCCATATCCACGGCCCGGTTGAGTTGCCAGGCGGACTCATCCGAACCGGCATGAAAAATCGCCACGACGCTCAAGCCCATCCACTGGCAGAAATCGCGCTGGTAGCGGGCGCACAGCACTTTTCTGTCCGCCAGCCGTTCCGCCCGGCCGGAAATCCGCTTTTCCGCGGCGGCGGCTTTGCGCCGAACGTCGGCCAAACGGGCTTGAATGCCGGGGGCCTTGTCCGGCCATTTTGTCACAAGGCGGGTCTCAAGTTCCTCGCACATGGCCAAGTAGTTGCTGGGAATGGTGAACGCGGCGCGTGAGGCGATGCCGACGATAAGGTTGGTCTCCAGTCCCGACTTCGCGACCCCCGCGTCAAGGCCGGCTTGAAAATCGTGGCGGATGAAAAGGGCGGCGGACGAGAGGTACTTGACTTGGCCTGGATCGAGATCGAAATGGCCGGGGCAGGAGCCGGGGGGCATCAGGCGTACGATCGAAATGTCACTCCCCATGAGGTCGCGCATGGCGGTCTCGATCAAGGTGGTGGTCACGACAACGGACGTCCCTTCGGACTGCCGGGCAGCGCATGCCAGGACTGCTGTTCCGAGCAGGCAGAGCAGCAACGGCGCGATTTTTTTTCGTTTCATGGTGTCTGGAAAGAACTCCCTTCTTTGGGTTTTATGCGCGCGATCACGCCGTTGTCTCCCGATCCGCGATACCACGTGAATCCGGGAACCGGCGACCGCGCATGCAGAGCCTTGCTCAGGCTTTGGCGGGGACCCAAGCTCCACACCACCCAGGCCAGAGGAGCCTGCGCATCGTCTCGATAGCAACCGTTCTGGCTTTGGCATGTTGGAAAGTCCGCGGGAAGGAATATGGCGAAGTTCTCGTCCTGAGGCGACCCGTTCAGCAGGTAGGGACCGATCGCGGCGTACTTGTACGTGTGGCTGGGATTAAAAGGGTCCTCCATGCCGCACGACATTCCGTCCCTTCCGCCGCCAGACAGATACCCGCCTTGCACCAGTTCAGGCGGCAACTGGCACCAGTGGTCCCGCTCGCTCGTGTTGCACGAAACGCGGACCGGCGGATAACGCTCATGATCCTCGAAGTACATCTCCAATGCGACCTCGATCTGCCGTAGTTCGACATTCACCTTGGCCACTCGCGCCTTCTCGCGCGCCGCCGATAGCGCGGGCAGGAGCAGTCCGGCAAGCAGCCCGATGATCGCCAGGACGACAAGGAGTTCCAATAGTGCGAACCCCCGCTTGCTCATTCCTGCTGCTTCAGCCTGTAGAATCGCGCTGGATCGCCCGTTGTCGCGGGATTTTCTTCAACGGAGATCCACTTCACGGGCGGCGTTTCGACGCGCTGCCATCCGGATGTGGACGTCAGGTTTGTCGAATACTCCAAGGCATAGTTCGTGTAAGTCGCGGACCAGTACATGAGCATCGTCCCGCCGCTCTGGACCATCCGGATGGTCGGCCCGATCTCCTGCACGAACAGTTCGTAGCCAAAAGTGCCGTCCGTACCCGAGCCCGACTCCTGATTGATAATGCCCACTGCCGAAAACCAATCCGCCGGAACCCATCCCAGGTTGGCAAGCGGCATCCGCAGGCTGAAGTATCTTCCTTCGCCATCCGTGACGGTGCATAGACGATCACCCCAATTCGTCTTTCCCCATCCGCTCGATGCGTAGTAGTTTGTGGCCATGTGGATTGATTCGATGCGCACCCGCATGCCCTGATAATGCTCGCCTCCGGTTTGACGGGTCTGATCGAAAATGTCCTCGTGCGTCCCGGGGTTGCCGTCGTCCACGTTCATGAGGTCCGACAGGCGTATGACCTCCGGGTCGGGAAGTCCGTAGCCAGCCTGAATCAGCGTTACGGCGAAATCGTTGGCATTGGTCACCCGGTGCCCCTCGTTGACGTTCTGCTTGCCTCCGTAGAAAAGCGACTTCTTGGCTGTGATCTCCACGAGGTCCCCCTTGCGGAAATAGTGCTGGGTGTTGGCGTCGTAGTTCACACGGTACATTTCGTTCGACCACGCCGCTTCGGAGTAGAAATTGCCCTCCGGAATGAAGGGGCCAAGGCTGTTGTAGTTCTGGCCCATCCAGCAGGCTGTTCCTCCGCGGTCGCTTCCCGCCATGGTCTGAAAGAACATCTGCCACTGCGCCCCCATGCGGTTGCCGCTCACAGCACCTGAATCCCATGTGATGTCCAGCATTTCCTCGGGATCGTTCAAGATGACGCCCCGGATTGTGAACGGATACGTTCCCGCCCATGTGCTAACCCCGCTCGCATTGACGGCCTGGAGATTCGTGTGCGTTTCCGACTGTCCCCATGCCGTTGCTCCAAGAAGCAGACTCCCCAAAAACGCTGCCGCCCATGTTCACACTTCCTGATCCCGTGCTGTAATTACGCATGTTTTTGCGAACTGCCCGGAAAATGACATGGCACTTTTTGACGCGTGACAAGTAAAGCGGCGTGGTGAATTCTTTGGGGCGAACAAACGGTCCCACAAAGGAT
>CAIYGI010000308.1 GCA_903925685.1 uncultured bacterium | reverse complement strand
GCTAATGCAAGCGAATTATTATTATTGAGAGTATTTACATGGGGACAAACGGAACGGAAAAAGACGCCAGTTTCGTGAGCAAACACGCTGCCATCAAGGGTTTGAGCATGAAAAGCGCATCAAAAGACGCTGGAACTTCGGCCTAAACTACCTCAGCATTCACTCCACGGCTTCCTGCACTCGTACGATGCGCTGCGCCCGGCCGGTCTTGGGGTCCACATCCACGATTGCCCCTTCCAGGCGCACGTCCTTCTCGGCAATTTCGAACTTGGACGGCATGCCGGTGAGAAAACGCTGGATGATCGTGGCCGCGTCGCGGCCGATCACCGAGTCCTTCGGCCCGGTCATGCCCAGGTCGGTAAGGTATGCCGTCTGCTTGGGCAGGATCGTCTCGTCCGCCGTCTGCACATGCGTATGCGTGCCGACGACCGCCGACACGCGGCCGTCAAAATAGCGTCCGAACGCGATTTTTTCCGATGTCGCCTCGGCATGGAAATCCACCACGATCACCTTGCCCATGGCCGGCTCCTTTGCCAGCAGCGCATCCGCGGTGCGGAATGGGCAGTCATTCGGCCCCATGAAAACGCGTCCGATCAGGTTGATGACCGTGATCCGTCCCGCCGGGGTGTCCAGCGACAACAGTCCCGCGCCGGGGCAGCCGGGCGGCAGGTTCGCCGGACGCAGCACGCGGCGTTCGACGGCCAGGTAGGGAATGATGTCCTTTTGATCCCAGGCATGGTCGCCCAGCGTCAGCACATCCGCTCCCGCGTCGAACAGCTCCTCGGCGATCGCGCGCGAGAGTCCCTTGCCGCCGGCGGCGTTCTCGGCGTTGGCCACCACCACATCCACCTCGCCGCCGCGTTTCATGCGGCCCGCAATACGCACAAAAGCCCGCCGTCCGGGACCGCCCACAATGTCTCCAACAAATAAAATACGCATCGCCATGCCTTTCCGAAACCAAGCTTACGTCCCGGGTGTCTGATAAATCGTTTTTAGCCGGTCCGCGTCCGGGCTCAGCGTTTTCGGTGTGCCGGCGATCTGAACCAGGCGGGACACCAGCTCGGCCAGCCGCTTGCCGCTATCCGACGCCATGGACAACAATTCGTTCTGGTCCTCCTGTCCGGCGGCGGGGGGAGCGCGCCGGATGATATCGATCGTCGCGTTGACGATGGTCAGGGGCTGGCTGAGTTCCTGCGCGAGTTCCGCAATCAGCGCGATCAGTTCCTTGTGCTCCGCCGTGTCCTGGGTCTGATCGCGCGTTTTGCTTTCGATGATCCGCAGCGTCTTCTGCGCGGCCGCCGTCGCCGCCTGCGCCTGGCTGGCGGCGCGGTTTAAGATTGTCCGTATGTCGGCCGCGGACCGCTCCGGCCCGCCCGGCTGCAAGGCGCGCCCCACTTCGACCAGCAATTGCGCCAGAGTCCGTCCATCAACCACGGTCTCATCGAAGCCGGGGCCCGCGGCGCGATCCGCCGCCGCATGTCCCTGCAGAAAGGCCCGGGCCTCCTCCAAAAGCGCGGCCGGCGCGTTGCCGGCGTTCGGCCGCCGCGGGGCGTCCCGCCGTATGCCCTGGTCGTCCTCTACCATGCGCATCGCCCCCGAGGCGTTGGTCGATACATGCGACAACCCCGCTTCGCGCAAGGTCTGCGCCGAAACCTGGGGCGTGGAGCCGCCCCCCGCCGGCGCCGGCGCCGTCAGCACCGCCAGCAGCTTTTCGAATTCCGGCTGACCGAAGCCGCGATTCAGCGTGAGCGTGGGCAGCCCGATGTCTTGCATGCGGCGTGTCAGTCCGACGGTTTGACCGCTGCGGCTGGCAAGAGGCGTACCGTTCACCATCAGGCCCGTGTCGGTAATCATCAGCGTCAGTTTGCCGATTTTTTCCAGACTCTCGGCGAGAATCGGAAACCCGTCTTCCAACATTTTTGCGGTGACCTTATGGACCACGCCGTACATCTGCGCGGTGGCCAGCGCCTGCGCGAGCATCCTGACGGACTTCTCCGCGGTTGCGCCCGCGGCAGCGTCCGGAATCGTGGAACCCTCGGCCGTCTTGTCGGGCGTAGGAACGTTGGTTTTACGTGTTTCGAACATATGCGCCCCTCCCTGCCGCCTACTCTACACCGAACACCGATCATCTGAGTAGCTGCAAAATAGCTGCAAAAAAGGGTTGATTCGAATTGGGTGTTGTGGTAAAACTAAACGCTCACATGGGTAGCAATGCATCATTCACCTCGCTTCTCGATGCGGAGCAGCAAACGCGTCTGGCGAAAGTGCTGCGCGACGGGAATTACCGGCTGGTGGACGTGCCGTACACGACGGTGGCCGCCGATGGCGAAGCGTGCCGGATTGCGCTCTACAACAGCGGGAAATGCTGCATACAGGGCAAGGGGGCGCGGACGTTCGTCGAATTCGTGCTCGAACCCGAAATCCTCCGCACCGCCCGTCTGGGCTATGAAGAGCTCCTCGATCCCGCCCGCTTCGAACCGCATCTGGGCGTGGATGAGAGTGGCAAGGGCGATTTTTTCGGCCCGCTGGTGATTGCCGCGGCCTACGTGGACCGGGAGCTGATCCCCGTCTTCGACGATCTGGGCGTACGCGACAGCAAGAAAATCGCCAGCGACCGCCGTCTGCTGGAGACCGCCGCCGCGCTGCGTCAGCGCTTGGGCGTGCGATACGCCGTGGTCGCGATCAGTCCCAGGCGCTACAACGAACTCTACGCCAAGATGCGCAGCGTCAACACGATTCTCGCCTGGGGCCATGCGCGCGCTCTGGAAAACGCCCTGGAAAAACTGCCGGGCTGCAAGCGCGCGATTTCCGACCAGTTCGGTTCCGCCTCGCTGGTCACCCGCGCCCTGCTCCAGCGCGGGCGGCAGATCGAATTCGTCCAGTACCACAAGGCGGAATCGGATCCCGCCGTCGCCGCCGCCTCGATCCTGGCCCGCGAGGGGTTTTTGCTGGCGTTGCGCCGGATCGGCGAAACGTACAAGACTATCCTGCCCAAGGGCGCTTCGGGGATGACCCGTTCCGCCGCGGTGGAGTTGGTCAAGCAGCATGGACCGCAGGTGCTGCTCGAAACGGTAAAGTGCCATTTTAAGACCACGGACGAGGTGCTGGCCGCCGCCGGACACACCCGCGCCGATTTGGGCGCCGTCGGAACGGCGCGCTCGCGCAGTTACCTCCCGCCTGCCGCAACGGATGGCGGCAATTCATGAACGCCACCGCCGATGCTTGCCTCGCGCCCGCGGCGCTGTTCGTCGTCCGCGCCGAAACCACCCGCGCCGTCGCCGAAACCGTGCAATTGCGTACGGAGATGGTGGAAAATCTGGCGCTGGCCGTCTGGCTCGACGAGGATCGTCCGCTGGGCCGACTGGAGAGCTTTCACGCCACGCCGTCCGCCGCCGAGGCCGCGCTGGCGGCTTTGCGGGCGGAGTTGGACGCGCTCTCGCCGGGCGCCGGAGCCGCCGCGGCGATTGCCGTGCTGCCGCCCGAGGACTGGGCGGAAAGCTGGAAAAAACATTTCAAGCCCGAGCATGTTTCCGAACGTCTGTGGGTCAAGCCGACCTGGACCGGCTGCGCCGCGGCGCCAGGCGAAATCGTGATCGAACTCGATCCGGGGCTCAGTTTCGGCACCGGCCAGCACGGCACCACGCGCGCCTGTCTGCGCCTGCTTGACGCCTGCGCGCGCTGCAGCGTGGCCGGGGGGCTGCTCGATCTGGGAGCAGGGTCCGGTATTCTGGCGATCGCCGCGGCGCGCCTGGGTTGGGCGCGCGTGCTGGCGGTCGACAACGATCCCGTGACGGTGCGCATCGCCGCGGCCAACGCCGCGGCCAACGGCGTGACCGCCGCGGTGACGGTCCGCGAGGGAGACCTCGCGGCCCCGGCCGCCGACTGGCGCGCGGAAACGGTCGTCGCGAACATCCTGGCTTCCGTGCTGATCGAGCATGCCGCGACGGTGGCCGCCTGCGTGGCTTCCGCCGGACAGTTGATTCTGTCCGGCATTCTCGAAAATCAATATGCCGCCGTGCGCGACGCCTATCGGACGCTGGGCTTCCGCGAACGGCAAACCATGACTTTGGAGGGCTGGACCTCCGGTTGGCTGAGCGCCCCCGCCCCCACTGCCAACCATGCGCGCCGGGCGCCTGCTTCATAAGTTTGCGAGTTACACATGCCGCTGCCGATCACACGCAAGATTCTCCTCGACTGGGCCGGTCAGCCGGTCTTCCGTGATGCCACCACGCTTTTCGAACGCGGCCTGGTGAAGGAAGCGGTCTGGACCCCGCCGCGCATCACCGGCACGATTCTTTGGAGCAACCGGCCGCTCAAGACCGGGCTGCGCATCATGAACGACCGCACGGCCGAAAATCTTTGCCCCTGCCGCGACAGCCGCGAGCGCGGCATCATTTGTTCCCACGCCGTGGCGGTCTGCCTGCAATTGTTGAAGGCCCAGGCCGATCCCGAGCGTGAGCGGCTGCGTGTCGAAGAGCAAATCCACGCCACGTCCGCGGTCACCCGCGTGCGCGACGCCGCCTACATCCGCCGCGTGAAGCCGGGCGAGGCCGGCGCGGTGCGCGCCGGCGTAAACCTCACGCTGGGCGAGGGCTGGCGCGAGGCCGCGCGCACGGGACAACGCATCCCGCTGCTCGCCACGGCGGTCTGGGGCGAATCGGAATTGCCGCTTGATCTCGTTCCGCGGGACGTGCCGCTGGCCTTTGGACAAACCGACGAGGCGGCGCTTTTCGTGCTGGAAGACATTGTCGCGGGGCCGGCGATGGGGCGGGTCGAAGTTACGCTCGACGATCTTGTCAACCTGATCGAGATTTTTCGCGGCCGTACGATCGGCGACGCCGAGCGCCACGCGAAGCTCACGATCGCCACGACCCCGCTGGCCTCGATTCTCAAACTCGATCTCGACCCCGAGTCCGGCGAGTTGCTGCTGCGCATTCACACCGAACGCCCGATGCAGCCGGAGGGCGAGGCGACCGAAGCGCCGCTTTACCTGATCGCGGCCAAGTCGGGCTGGATCGTCGGCCAGGACTATCTCTGGCCGCTGGAGGCGCTGCTGCCCACTCCGGCGCGCCAGGCCTATCAGGGTCTGATACGCATCGCCCGTTCCTCCGTGCCGGGATTCATGCAGACCGAACTGCCGCTGCTCAGCCGTTTCCTGCGCGTGGCGAGCGAATTGTCCTCCGACCTGTTCACCATCGAGCCGGCCATGCCGCGCTTCAAACTGCGCGTGCGGGGCAGTCCGGCCTCGCTCGCGGCCACGCTCTTCGCACAGTACAACGGCTACACGCTGGTGGCCAACAAGCCCGACCCGCTCAGCCATTTCGCGATTCCCGACGAACACGACCTGATGCGCTATACCGTGCGCAACCTGCCGGCCGAGCAGGCCGCGTTATCAATCCTTGCCCGGCACGGTTTCAAGGGCGGCGAGCGCGGCGACAAGGTTGAACCGATCATCGGCACCCGCGAGGTGCTCAATTTCATCGGCAGCCAGATGCCCGCCCTGCGCCGCTTCGGCTGGCGCGTGGAACTGGAAGGCCGCGTGGCGGGCTTCGCCGAGGAAGCGGACTATGCCACGCCGGTCGTCCGCATCAACGCGCCGTCGGGGCAGGACTGGTTCGAGGTGGGATTCGACTTCGAAAACCGCGACGGCACCTCGCTCTCCGCGGCGGATATTCAGCGCGCCTTGCGCAAGGACGAATCGTTCCTCGGCGCACCCGGCAAAAACCCGACGCTGCTCGACGCCCAGGCCATCAACGCGCTGATGGACGTCTTCCGCGATTGCGGCGGCGAAGCCGGCGAGCGTCCGGGCACCTTCAGAATGCCGATGATTTACGCCGCCTATGTGCAGGCCTCCCTGAACGCCCTGGACGGCGTGGACATCGAGTCGCCGCCCGCCTGGCGCGTCACGGCGGAACAGATGACCCGCCTGCGCGAGCCGGAAAACATCGAGATGCCCGACGGCCTGGAGAATGTGCTGCGTCCCTACCAGAAGGATGGCGTACGCTGGCTGCGCTTCCTCGAGGGCAACGGCTTCGCGGGCATTCTGGCCGACGAAATGGGCCTTGGCAAAACCGTCCAGGCCCTGGCCTGGCTGCGCCTGGCGCGCGTCAACGAGACGGCCCGCGGCCGTCCCACGCTGATCGTCTGCCCGACCAGCCTGGTTGACAACTGGGCCGAGGAAGCGCAGCGGTTTCTGCCGGGCATGAAAGTTCTGGCCATCAGCGGCAGCGAGCGCCACATGCTCTGGCACGACATGCCGAATGCCGATCTTGTGATCACCTCCTACGCCCTGGTGCGACGCGACATCGCGCGCCACCTGCAACACGAATACGCCGTGGTCGTGCTGGACGAAGCGCAGCACATCAAGAACCGCTCCACCCAGAACGCCGTCACGGTCAAGCAGATCCACGCCAAACACCGGCTGGTGCTGACCGGCACGCCGCTCGAAAACAGCGTTTCGGATCTATGGTCCATCATGGACTTTCTGATGCCCGGCTACCTCGGATCGCACGAAAATTTCCGGCGCAACTACGAACTGCCGATCGCCAACGGCGACATGGATGGCGAGGCGGCGCAACTTAAACTGCGCCGCAAACTGCAGCCCTTCCTGCTGCGGCGGCTCAAGGCCGACGTGGCCCGCGACCTGCCGCCGCGCATCGAACGCATCGCGCAATGCACGCTCAGCACCGACCAGAAGGCGGTTTACGCCGAATTGCTGGCCTCGGCGCGCAAGAAGATCACCGACCTCGTGGCGAAACAGGGGCTTGAAAAGTCGCGTATGGAAGTGTTGAAAACCCTGCTGCGCCTGCGCCAGGTCTGCTGCCATCTCGACCTGCTGCGCCTGCCCAACCTCAAGCCCGCCCATCCCTCGGCCAAAATGGACCTCTTCTTCGAACTGCTGGACGAGGCCGTGGACGGCGGGCACCGGGTGCTGGTCTTCAGCCAGTTCGTCACCATGCTCCAGATTTTGCGGCACGAGCTTGACCGCCGCCGTCTGACCTACTGCTATCTCGACGGCGCCACCAAGGAGCGCCAGAAGGTCGTGCATGAATTCAACGGCAACCGCACCATTCCCGTGTTCCTGATCAGCCTCAAGGCCGGCGGCACCGGCTTGAACCTGACCGGGGCCGACATGGTCGTCCATTTCGACCCGTGGTGGAATCCCGCCGTCGAGGATCAGGCCACCGACCGCGCCCACCGCATCGGCCAGAAACGCACGGTGTACAGCGTGAAACTGATCACCCGCGGCACGGTTGAAGAAAAGGTGCTGGCCCTGCAACAGCGCAAGAAGACCCTGATCCAGGCCATGCTTTCCCAGGAAGCCGGCGTTGTCGGTCATCTCTCGATGGAGGAGATTTTGGAGCTGCTGTCGCTTTAACAACGAATCCGGCATATCGTCATATCGGCAACAAGAAGGCGCTGGACGCGGGGGGGCGGGGTTGCGTAAGATACCTTGCTTGCCTGCCTGAACATGGCGGGGATGGATCCGAGGGAAAGAACGCATGAGCAAACTGATATTGGGCCTGCCCAAGGGCAGCCTGCAGGAAGCCACCTTCATGATGTTGCAGAAGGCGGGCTTCAAGGTTTCGGCCGGCACGCGCTCCTACATGCCGAGCGTGAACGACAAGGAGATCGAAGCCCGGCTGATCCGGGCCCAGGAAATCAGCCGCTACGTCGAACACGGCATGCTGGACGCCGGCATCACGGGCTACGACTGGATTTGCGAGAACGGCTCGGATGTGCATGAGGTGGCGGATTTGGTCTACGCCAAGCAGGGACTGCGGCCCGTACGCTGGGTGCTGGCGGTGCATAACGATTCGACGATCCGCTCCGTGCAGGATTTGCAGGGCAAGCGCATCGCCACCGAGGCGGTGGGCATGACCAAGCGCTACCTCGACAAGCATGGCGTGCAGGCGGAAATCGAGTTTTCCTGGGGCGCCACTGAAGCCAAGGTTCCGGAATTGGTGGATGCCATCGTCGAACTGACGGAAACCGGCGCATCGCTGCGCGCCAACAATCTGCGCATTGTGGACGTGGTGCTGGAGTCCACGACCAAGTTCATCGCCAATCGTCAGGCCTGGAGCGATCCCTGGAAGCGGCGCAAGGTGGAGCAGATCGCGCTGCTGCTCCAGGGCGCGCTGGCCGCGGAAACGCGGGTCATGCTGAAAATGAATGCGCCGAAGGAAATGGTGGCCGCCCTGACGGGCATTCTGCCTTCGCTGCACGCGCCGACGGTGAACATGCTGAGCACGCCGGGCTGGGTGGCGATCGAGTCCGTGATCGAGGAAAAGGTGGTCCGCGAGATTATCCCGGCATTGAAGCGCGCCGGCGCGGAAGGTATCATCGAATTGCCGCTGAACAAGGTCGTCCCCTGATCGGCGGCGGTTTTTAAGAAAGGAGCAAACTCGTGGGTTCAATTAAAAAGAAACGGCGCACCAAAATGTCGAAGCACAAATATGAAAAGCGCCGCAAGGCGATGCGCCACAAGAACAAGTAGCGCAAACCGGAATTCCCTGGAGGTGCGGGTACGCCGCGGCTTATTGCTGGCGATGGCGGCCGGTTTGTTGTCCGGTTGCGCCACCTCCCGGGCGCCTTCGCTTGCACCGTCGCAAATCGACCGGACGCTCCTGCCCTCTCCTTCCGCATTGCGGCAAGCCGATGCCTTGGCCCATTTTGGCGGCGCCTTGACGGTGCCCGAAGGCGCCCGCGACAGTAACGATCGAATTGCCGCTCACTTGAAGGCATCGGCATTGCTCGACCCCGGAAATGCCGATGTCGTACTGGCCGCCGCCGCCGCCGCCCTTTCAAAAAACCGCACCAGCGACGCGCGGTCCATTCTGGAGCGCGGTATTGAGGCGCATCCCGAGGATGCGCGGATACATGCCGCGCTGGGGATGACGTTGCACATCGTCGGCCAGGACCGCGCGGCGGCGCGCGAATTCGGCTGGCTGATCCGGAGCCGGCCGGACGATGCCGATGGCTATGTCCGCCTGGCTTCGCTCCGGCTTGCCCAAAAACGCTTTGCCGACGCCGCCGACGTGGTGGCCGAAGGAGTGCGCCGACCCGGGCATAACGCGGGGTTGTGGCAATACGCGGACGATCTCGTGCGATTCCTGCTGGAGAGCGCACAACCCAAACCGGCGCTGCGAGTGCTCGCGGCGCTGCGCGCGGGCCAACCCGATACGCCGCTCTGGATGCTGTTGGCCGCGAGCGCCGAGGGCGCGCTCGGCCGCCAACGCGCGGCGGAAGCCCTGATTGCCGGTGCGCGGCAGCGCGCGCCGAAGGACCCCGATGTTATTTTCGAGGCGGGCGTCGCCTACACCGTGCTCGCGCTGACGAATAAAGCGGATGCCTGTTTCACCGCGGCGCTTCAGTGCGAACCGCCGCGCGAAGATTTTTTCGCGCGCCGGGCCCAGCTTTATTTCACGGCGGGCGATGCAACCAACGGCTTGCGTCTGCTGCAGGACGGCATCCGCAGGATGCCGGACAACCTGGAGCTGCCGTACTATCAGGGGCAATTGCTCAATGCGTTGCGCCAGCCGGCGGCGGCGGCCAAGGTTTTCGCCGGACTGGAACCGCGCGTCGTCGCATCGCTCCAGCACGGCACGCTGGCGCGGGAATTTTTCTTCGCCTACGGCGTGGCGCTGGAACAACTAGGACGCAACGCCGAGGCCGAACAGCGCTTCGAAGCAGCCGTCCGGCTGAACCCTGATTTCGCCGAAGCGCTCAACTACCTGGCCTATATCTGGGCCGATAAAGGCGTCCATCTGGACCGTGCCGCGGAATATGTGCAGCGCGCCCTGGCGGAGGAACCGGACAACGCCGCCTATCTGGACACGTTGGGCTGGGTCCAGTATCGGCTGGGAGACTATGCGGCGGCGGCGGCCACACTCCGGCAGGCGGTGGCGCTGCAGGGGGACGATGCGATAATGTTGGAACACCTCGGCGACGTTCTGGACAAATTGGGCGACGGCGGCGCAGTGGGCGCCTGGAAGAAATCCTACCAACTGGGTTCCGATAATCCTGCCGCTCTCGAACTCAAATTGCGCGCCAAGGGCGTGAAAGTCGAAAAGCTGCGTCCCACCCCGCCCGCGACGGTGAAGTAAACTGACACACCCCTAACTACACAGATCAACGCCAACACACTGAACACCGGCGCCTCAGGAAACATCAAGCCAACCCAACCAATCGGTGAAGTTGCAGATTCAGACGCACCGGGAGACGCGATTCCAACAGCCAGCGCGCCAACTCGGCGGCCTCCACCAGTCCGGCGGCGGGCGAGACCAGCACCGCCGCGCAGCGCGTTTCCAGCCTTTCGGCGCGCACGAGCGCGGCGGCCCAGTCGAAATCCTCCCGGCTTGTGATTACAAATTTTATTTCGTCCGTTGCCCGCAGCCGCCGCAGATTCTCGCGATCGAAGCGTTCCGACTCGCCGCTGCCGGGGGTCTTGATGTCCATGATGGCGATCGCGCCCGCGGGGACCAGCCGCAGATCGCAGGCGCCGTTCGTTTCCACCAGCAATGGCCCCGGCCCCGCGTCACGCAGGGCCGCCGCCAGCGCCGGGAATCCTGGTTGCAGCAGCGGTTCGCCGCCGGTGATCTCGGCCAGCGCGACGCCGCTTGCGCGGTACTCGTCCACCAACCCCGCCACCGCGCGTCGTTCCCCGCGCTCCCAGGCGCGCGCGGTGTCGCAGTAGCGGCAGCGCAGATTGCATCCGGAGAGCCGCACGAACCAGCAGGGCTGGCCGGAATGGGTGGATTCGCCCTGAAGCGAGACGAAGGTCTCGCTGATTTCAACGCTGGCTGGCGGTGTCGTCATCGGCCCAATAACTCGCCACGGTGCCGGGCGTTTCCGAAACGGCCACGCGCTGAACACGGCAGCGGGGAGTATTAAGCTGCGCGGCCAGTTTGTCATACAGGTGGCGCGCCAGCGCTTCAGAGGTGGGATTGCGCGCGGCGAAAGCCGGCACGGCGTTCAGGTCGGCATGGTCAAGATCTTCCAAGGCATCGTGCAGCGCCGCCTTGACCGCGCGGAAGTCGCACAGAATCCCCAAGTCGTCCAGCGTCGCGCCGCGCAGGAACACCTCGACATCCCAATTGTGGCCGTGGATGCGGGCGCAGGCGCCGGGATAACCGACCAGCCGGTGGGCGGCGGAAAAGTGGGTGTGGGCGCTGACTTCGAACATATGGCCGCCTTCCTAACCGAACCTGTAGACGCTCCGCACCTCTTCCAAGGTGCGGTTTTCCAGATAACCCGCGATCGCGGCGTCGTATGCCGCCGTGTGCGCGAAAGCCTTGCGCGCCAGTTCGAAACGCGTTTGCAGCGATAGCGCGCCGCCCGTGCTGCGCAACTCCCGGAGCACACCGTCGTAATCCGCGGGATTGGTCACCGAGGCCACGCGCAGATAGTTTTTGGCCGCGGCGCGCACCATGCATGGTCCGCCGATGTCGATGTTGGCGCGGGCCATTTCCGGCGTGGCGCCGGGCTTGGCCACCGTCTGCTGGAAAGGGTAGAGATTGACCACCACCATATCGAAGGCCTCCGCGTGGACGCGGGCCAGATCGGCGGCATGCGCGGGATTGTAAGTCTCGCTCAGCAGCCCAAGGTAGATTTTGAAATCGAGCGTCTTGACCAGCCCGCCCTGCATTTCCGGCTGTCCGGTATAGTCCGAGACCGCCGTTAACCGGCCGCGGGCAGCCGCGCCGAGGATCGTCTGCAGCGCCGTGAAGGTGCCGCCGGTCGAGTAAAACCGCGCCGCCGGACAAAGTTGCGCCAGCTCCGGAACAAACCGGTCAAGGCCCTGCTTGTCAGAAACGCTCAGCAGCACATGCCGTAGCGGCACTGCGTCGTCAATCCGCTCCACGAAATTTACCGCCATGGCCAACCTCCTTCACCGGGCGCTCATTATGCCCTCTTTGTGCCGCGCGGCAAAGCGCGATTGCAGGGCAAACGCATCATCACAATAAAGAATGCCTTCTTGAGTTAAAACCAACAAACGCTTTTCTTTGCGCCTTAGCGCCTTTGCGTCAAATCTTCCGCTCTTTCCGTAATCCATGGTTAACTCGATGTAACTGCTCAGGTAGCCGCCCCAAAGCGGGCGGCCACCTGAGAGTGAATGGCGGTGCGTCCGAACCCGGCGCGTGGGCGAGGCTCACGAGGTGTTGACCGCCGGCACAAAGGGGTTGCCGAGGAACACGCGTTGCAAG
>CAIYGI010000307.1 GCA_903925685.1 uncultured bacterium | reverse complement strand
CTTGCAACGCGTGTTCCTCGGCAACCCCTTTGTGCCGGCGGTCAACACCTCGTGAGCCTCGCCCACGCGCCGGGTTCGGACGCACCGCCATTCACTCTCAGGTGGCCGCCCGCTTTGGGGCGGCTACCTGAGCAGTTACGTTTAAAGACCGTTTTCTGTTTTCTGCACATAAGAGACAGTCCTACGGTGCTGGTCAAGCGAAACCCAGTGTCAGCACTCGGGTTAGCATCCGAACTGTTCGATATGAAGGCGATGGCGGCAGCCAGCGGAAACGCATGTCGGACGTGCCCGCGCGACTTACGCAGGCCGTTACCAACCATCCTGGGATTACAGATCCGCCCGCGGGATCCACTTATTGAAGCTCTTCATCACGAGAAAACTCTCGGTCGAGGCGATGCCGGCGATCTTCGCCAGGGTCTGCCCGAGGAAAGTGATCAACCCTCCCTTGGCATCCACCCAGACCTCGGCCAGGATGTCGTAGCGGCCGGCCGTGATATGCGCGGAGATCACGCCATCCAGCCGCGCAATCTCGACGGCCTTCTTGGACAGGTCTTTCGAGCAGGCGATGCGGATGCCGAGCAGCATCAGTTGCTTGTCCGGCGCCGCGTCGGGGTTGATCTGGCCGACGACGCGCAGCTTCCCGGCGCCGGTCAGTTTGCGCAGGCGGTTGCGGACCGTCCCCTCGGAGATCCCAAGCCTGGCGGCGATCGCCTTGTAGCCGATGCGTCCGTCCCGGTTGAGCAGGGCCACGATGCGGCGGTCGATGGTGTCGACGTTCATGGCGCCTCCGCGTAGGGTAGTTGATGGGCTTCCGCCACGGGGCGGTTGGTGAGTTTCCCGAGATAGCAGTTGAGCCCGGCGCGAATCGGCTTGCTCCCGGCCAGCGCCTTCGCTATCCCCTGGTCGGCAATCTTCAGGCCGTAGCGGTTGGTGACGCTGGTGAGTGCCAGCGTCGAGCTCAGACTGACCGCTCCCGGCATGTTTGCCACGCAGTAGTGCACGATTCCCTCCTCCACGAAAACCGGGTTGGAATGGGTGGTCGGGTGCGAGGTCTCGATGCAGCCGCCCTGGTCGATCGCGATGTCCACGATGACCGCGCCCGGTTTCATCGTGCGCAGTTGCTCTCGCCGCACCAACTTGGGGGCGGCCGCACCGGGGATCAGCACGGCGCCGATCACGAGGTCGGCGGTCTTGATCTCCTGCTCGATGTTGTAGGAGTTGGAATAGAGCGTCTGCGCGCGCGAGCTGAAGATGTCGTCAAGCTCCGCCAGACGGCGGGCCGAGATGTCCAGAATCGTCACCTCCGCCCCGATCCCGAGGGCCATCTTGCAGGCGTTCGTCCCGGAGATGCCGCCACCGAGGATCAGCACCTTCCCCTTGCGGATGCCGGGCACGCCGCCCAGCAGCACACCGCGGCCGCCGAACGGCTTTTCCAGGTATTTTGCCCCCTCCTGCACGGACAGACGCCCCGCAATCTGCGACATCGGAATCAGCAGCGGCAGCGATCCATCGGACTCCTGCACCGTTTCGTAGGCCACGCCAATCACCTGCGCCGCCAGCATCGCCTCGGTCAGCCGCCGGTCCGGCGCCAGATGCAGGTAGGTGTAAAGAATCTGCCCCGGGTGGAACAGCCCGTACTCGGCGGGGAGCGGCTCCTTGACCTTGACGATCATCTCCGCGGCGGCAAACAGCTTCCGCTTGTCCCGCTCGATCCGGCAGCCTGCCGCCTCGTATTCGGCGTCGGCAAAGCCGGACCCCAGGCCCGCGCCGGACTCGACGATCACGACGTGCCCGTGCTGCACATATTCCCCGGCGCTCGCCGGCGTCAGTCCGACCCGGTATTCCTCTTTCTTGATCTCACGCGGCAATCCGATCTGCATGGCAGGGCTCCTTTGACTTCGGTTGTATGGAAACCGTAACAGCAGTGGATTATACTACGTTATCCGTAATCTACAAGTGCAATGTTGCGACAGGCCGGCGAGATGATCGGCCTCGTGGGGCATAGCGGCGCCGGCAAGAGCACCTTCATCAACCTCGTCTGCCGGTTCTACGACCCGCAGGAAGGGCAGGTGCTGATCGACGGCGTCGATGTGCGCAAGATTCCGCAGCACGACCTGCGCTCGCGCATCGGCGTAGTGCCGCAGGACACCTTTCTCTTCAACGGCTCCATCGCGGAGAACATCGGCTACGCCAAGCCTGACGCCACGCGCGAGGAGATCATGGCCGCGGCCAAGACCGCCAACGCCCACGACTTCATCGTTCAGAAGCCGGACGGCTACGACACCACCGTGGGCGAACGCGGACAGGCGCTCTCGGCCGGCGAGCGCCAGCGCGTCGCCATCGCCCGCGCCGTGCTGAACAGCCCGCGCATCCTGATCCTCGACGAGGCCACGTCTTCGGTGGACATCGACACCGAGCGCCAGATCCAGGAGGCGATCGCGCGCCTCACCCACGGCCGCACCACCTTCGCCATCGCCCACCGTCTCACCACGCTGCGCAACGCCGACCGGCTGGTGGTGCTCAAGGCCGACCGGCTGGTGGTGCTCAAGGCCGGCAAGATCGAGGAGATGGGCACCCACGACGAACTCATGGAGAAGAAGGGCGAATTCCACCGCCTGGTCCAGATGCAGCAGGACGTTGCCAAGGTCAAGGGGGTCGCGCGGTAAGGCTGAGGACAGAAGGCTGTTGGCGAACAACCGTTCGAGATTCGGAGTTCCTGGTTTGATATTCCGCGTTTGCTCTGATTCCCGCTTGGCTTGGATCGCTTTCGTGCTGTATGTTTCTCCCATGGCCGACACACCCACCACCGCGCCTGCCGCGCACGCTCCCACGGTCACGGAGACCTCCGGGCTGCGCTATCTCGCCCCCGCCAAGGTGCGCCTGACACGCAAAGGGGCGCGGATCGACGCCATGGTGGACGGCGCCGCGCCCTTCACGAACATCTCGGTCTGGCGTGCGTTCCCGCTCTCCGAGCCGGAGCGCTTCCTGAGCATCCGCAATGAGAAGAACGATGAGATCGGCCTGGTGGCCGAACCGGCGCAACTCGACCGCGCCAGCCGCGCCATCGTGATGGACGAACTGCGCCGGCGCTACGTGGTGCCGGTGGTGCGCCGAGTGATCTGGATCCGCGAGCGCTTCGAAATTCTCGAGTGCCAGGTGGAGACCGACCGCGGCACCTGCCATTTCAGCATCCGCAATCTACGCGAGAACATGCTGCGGCCGCAACCGCACCGCTATATCCTGACCGATGTCGACGGCAACCGCTTCGACATTCCCGACTTGCGCGAGTTACCGCTTGCCAGCCAGGCGCAGTTGCTGGCGCATCTGTAATGGGAAAATTAGTAATCTTGCCTTGAAATCGCGGCATTCTCGATGATGACCGCGTACTTGTAGCCCGAGCCGAAGTCCTTGTCCGTTTTCACCATGCCCCTGACGGTGACAACCGAGCCAACCTGCACCTCGTCCTTCGTGGTAACCACAAGGTCGTTCTCGCCTTCACGGCCGGTTCCATCGCGCAGGTGCAGAAAATTCATGCCCATGACATTTGGAACGATCTTCACCGCTTTGGCGCGGACCACGACCTGCTTCCCGGACAGCTTCGATTTGCCGGCCCATATTTCGGCCACGCTCTTACCGCCGTCCGGTTTCCGGATCGGCTCGATCGCGGTGTTCGTTGACGCGGCATTGCCTGCTGCCGTCATGATGGCCGGATGTCCCGGAGGCAGCGCGGGAGCGCCCGCTGGGTTGCCTGTAGCGGTGCCTCCCGAAGTCACTATCGCTTCCACGAAATAGATTGCGTCGAACTTTCGTTTCAACGTGGGACTGAGGAAGTTCTTGTTGGGCATGCCTGCGCTGAACGAAACGCTGTCGCCAACCTTGACCGTCACCACCGGCCCGGCGGCCCAGACTTTTTCCGTGCCGGTATCGATTTGCACGTAGGTGTAGCGGCTGGCGTTCATGGTCTCCATGACCTTGCCCTTGAATACCGCCGAAGGCGCGTCCGCCATTTCCTCCGCTCCCGCCGCGCAGACCATGTTGGTTCCCGCGGCGAACTGCGCGGACGTAAAAGCGATTGCCAGAGCGCCCAGAAATAAAAGTTTGCTTCGCATCTTTACCCGCCTTGTCGTCTTTTGTTTGTCCAATATAAGCTTCAGCTCAGGAGGCATAACTGTGCAACCCGGTCAACAGGAAATTGACCCCGTAATAGGTGAACAACACGGAAAGAAAACCGATGATCGAAATCCAGGCTGCGCGGCGTCCGCGCCAGCCGCGCATGAAACGGCAGTGCAGAAACGCCGCATAGACAAACCAGGTGATCAACGACCAGGTTTCCTTGGGATCCCAGGACCAGTAGGTGCCCCAGGCCGAGTTCGCCCAGACGGCGCCGGTCAGGATGCCCAGCGTGAGAAACAGAAAGCCGAAGGAGATGGTCTGCGACAGAATCGTCTCCAGCGTCTCCCTGGTTTCGGGCAGCACATTGCTCCCTTTGCGATCCGCGACCAGAAAACCAACCGCGACCAGCGCCGAAATGGCGAATCCGCCGTAACCGAGAAAGCATGTCATGACGTGGAAGGAGAGCCAGTTGCTTTGCAAAGCGGGCATCAGCGGCTGGATGGCCGACTCGAAGGTGCTGGCATGCGCCATGGCCAGGGCGGAAAGCGTCGCCGAGGCCGCCGCCAGCCAGGGAATCCTGATGCGGATCCGCAGCACGAGGTAGACCACCGCGACGGTCCAGGCGAAGAGCACGAGCGATTCGAACATGTTGCTGAAGGGCGCCCGCCCGGCCTGCTGCCAGCGCAGCCCCAGATAAACCGTCTGTGTCAGCAGTCCGGCCAGGATCAGCAGATTGGCCAGCAGATCGAAGAGTTTGCGCTTCGATATCAGGCATACGACTGCGCACACCAGCGCGGCAAAATATGCCGCCATGCCCAGGTTAAACAGCAGGTTCATGAGATGCCCCCCTTTGTCCGGCGCTGCGCGTCGAGCCAGGGGCTCACGCAAAAGACCACCGTCAGGCCAACCATTATCAGAATGAATCCGCCATAAACGACGGGAACCCCTGGATCTTTCACCACCTGCAACGCACTCCAGGTCAGATCGTTGGGATCGTAATTTACCTGATAAAAGGTATACCCGCGCCGGGAATAGGGCGAGTTCACCATGATCGTGCGCGAGTCGACCACCACGCCTTGCTCAAGAACTTCCAGCGTGCTCTTAAAGGCCTTGATCGACCACTGCCGGCCCGCGGCCGCGACAACGGCATGCGCGGACTCGAAGCGGAATTGCAGCGGCATGGAATCCGTCGCGTCGGCCATTCCGCCATGATCGCTGAAATCGGGGAAGCGCGCGAAAACCCACTGGGTGTTGGTGCGTCCGCCGCCGGTCACCGAGACTTGAACCGCCGGATTGTTCGGTTTATCGGAACGGGATTTTACCTCGCCGCTCGAACCATCGAGGGAAAAATCGGAAACGTACCGCAGCACGCTGACCTTGAACGGCGGTTCCGCGCCTGCCGGCGCATCAGGAGGAATCACGGGATGTTCGACCTTCAAATCGATCGGGAATTCCGCCCGGAATTTTTTTGCCGACCACTGCACCAGAAGCTTGTCGTTCCCGACCGGCGCTGCGGGGTTCTCATGATATTCCAGCGCAAATTTGGCCAGGCGGACTGTAAATGGCAGGAGCATGGAACCCTCCTGGCCCTCCGCCTGACTGGCGCTCTCGCCCTCGTGCAACTGGATTATGCCCTTCTGTCCCCAGATGACGCCCACCGCGCCGCCTGCAAGAACAAGCAGCAGTCCGACGTGGGTGATGAACGATCCGATCACACGGGCGCGCTGTACGCCCGCACTGCGCCTGATCATTGAAAAGCGGCGGGCCGTGCAAACCGTCAGGCTGGCGGCGAAAACGAACAGCAGGCCCACAAACCACCAGGTGTAAAAGACGCGCGTCAAGCCGAGCAATGACAGGAGATTCATGCCGCTGGTGGCGCCCGGGTGGCGTTCCAGATATGCGGCAACCTGCTGCGGGCCCTGCGGAATCAGTGTGCCGACAACGCAGGCCAGCGCAATCAGCGCCACCACCGTCAGGGCAAACTTCAACGAAGCCAGTCTGGACAGGACAAACTCGACCGGTCCCGATCCGCCGCGTGCTGGCAGGGTGGGGGACGGCAATTGAATCTGATCACTCATGACCTGCGGCATCTTTCTTGCATGATTTACGCATCTGTTCTGAAAGAAAAGGACGGACTACAGCGTCCGCCCTTTTCCGTGTCTGTTGACGCCTCGATCACAGCATCATTTTTTAACGGCGGGATCAGGGTGTTTGATTTTCTCGTAGGCCTGTTCCACGTCGAAACCGACCTTCTTGCCGTCCTTGGTCGTGTAGCGGTCGGCCTTCCAGGCGGGCGATTGCTCGTTGTGGCAGAGCGTGCAGCTCTTGGTGGCGGGGTAGACCATGCCGTTGGCGATGCACTGCGCGCGGTCGAGCATCACGGCCTTGGCCTTGTAGTTCTTGCCTGGTCCGTGGCACGATTCGCATGTCACGGCGTCCTCGACCACGATCTTGGCGGGCGCGTCGCCCACGGCCTTGACCTGGAGTTCTTCGGTAAAATTATAGGCCGTCGAGTGGCACTTCAAGCACTTGCCGCTCTTCTGAGGATCGGTCACGCCAACCTTCGCGGCCATCGCCTTGGACTCGGCCGTGCCCAGCGTTTCGATCGCCTTGGCATGCGGACTGGCCTGCCATTTTGCGAACTGGTTGCCGACGTCATCCTTCTTGTGGCACATCGCGCAGGCCTTCGTCCCGCAACAGAGCGACGCATCCCGCTCCGCCGCCACGCCATTCAATGCGAAGCCCAGCGCAGCGCACACCGCGATCGACAAACCGATAGTTCTTTTCATACGACCCCTTCGCTTGCCTGGCGTTCCTCCAAAGCCGGAAATCCCACTCACCCAAGCGGAAACCGCCTGAAAAGTAACACCAATATTTCCAAGCCTTTTACCTGCCGCTCTGGCGCACCGGCTCAAATGCTCCAACTGATAAAATCATGCGTGTTCCATGGGCAATACGCAAGCGAAAAACTTCTTTCTTCGCAAACTTCTTTCTTGACAAAGCATTGGAAAAATTGACATCGTAGCCCACTTATAGTGGACTTGTGTGCCAATGCGTTTTCAATGTCTGAAGGTTAGGCCCATGATACAACGACGGTGGCTTGCGGGCATGGTGATGGCGGTTTCGATGACGGCCACCGCCTGGACGCAAGGGCTGGATACCGATCAGGACGGCTGGCCCGATGCGGTGGACACCGAGGTGGATGTCTTCAACCCAACGTCTGGCCGCGACTTAAGGATGCAGAGAAGAACTATGGACATTCTGAGACACTGGCATGAGCCACAAACCGAGAATGAATCGAGTTGCAAATGATGCGACAACAGATTGATGACGTTGTGCCGCAGGGATCCGTTCTTGGTGCCGCAGTCTGGCCGTCGATTGCTGGGTTTACCTTGTGTGTGGCGGTGATTCTTGGCGGCCCCTTTTTGTGGAATGTCCCGTGTATTGGCTCTTATGTTCAGGCGGGTGACTGGTTGATGCTAGTTGTTGTGTTCATCATCTGGTTGCTAACCCGTTGCCGGCATAGACGCCTAGGGAATGGAAGGTGTTTTTTGTCGTTTCTAGTGTTCTTCTGGCCGTCCGCAGTTCTGATCGAAGGAGCGTACTTGTACTCGGAGTTCCACACAGTTACGAGCATGTGGTCAGTAGTGAACCTTGTGGCCATCTATCCACTGGTACTTGCTCTCTGCGGAAGCGGCGTTGGAGTCATAGTATACTTGATAATGAACTACTTCATCAGCCTGTACGGTCGCCGTTCATAGGGCGGAAGTAGTCTACAGAGCAGGGGATACAGAGCAGGGAGTAGGGGTCAAGGGAGTGTAACAGTTTAGCCCTTTTTTCAGAGGTTTAAGATGAGTCGGCGTAGAGGGCGGCTTGGGCGGTGGCGATATCGGCAGTGAAGAGGGCGAAGAGGAAAGGGATGATGGGTTGGCTTTGGCGGCGAGCGGTGCCGAGGAT
>CAIYGI010000306.1 GCA_903925685.1 uncultured bacterium | reverse complement strand
GGAATGCGAGCGGACATAATGAATATAGTGATATACCACCAATATATCGCCTGTCAAGACCAAATTGCATCTTTTTTCAGATTCATCTAGGAAATTTACACCTGCGCACTCCCTGCCCTCTCTCTACGCGCGGATCATGGCTACACCTTCGCGGCCAGCTTTCGCGTCCGGACCTTGCAACCCGGCACACGCCGGCGTGGGGAAATTGTCATGCTACCTCCGCTTTCGGAAACTGGATGATGCCTTTCTTGGGCGGCGTGATCTTCCAGAATGCCGCGGCTTCGGTGGCGTTGCGCGCGCCGTTGTAATGATCTCGTACCATTGCCACGGAGTTACCCATCCGCGCGGCAACCAGCGCTTCGTCTTCGCATTGTGCCAGTAGATAGCTGGCGTATGTGTGCCGCATGATGTCCTTTGACCAGGGCACGGCGGCCGCCTTCCGCAATCCGCGCAACTTCCCGCGACTATAGAAAACCGTCGCGGCGGGGTGGGGTGGGGCGTAGCGGCGCAACCATGCGACGGCATTCTCTGACAAGGGCACGTTACGCGCGCGGCGGCGCTTGGCATTCTCGGCGGTCACAGTCAGCCGGGCGTTGTCCAGGTCAACGCTTGACCATGACAACTTGCCAAGCTCCCGCTCGGGGCGCAATCCGGCGAAAACGCCAAGCGCGATATATGGCATGAGTTCGGGATACTTGGCGGCCGTGGTTGCCAGCAGTTTTTCAACTTCCTTTGGCGATAGCGTGGCGGGTGTGCCATGCTCTTCGGCGTCGTGTTCGATCTCCGCAGCCGGTGATACTGACAACCAGCCCTTGCGGACGGCGAAACGGAAGAGCGCCCGAACGTGGCCGCGATAGGCGTTGAACGTCCGGCCAGTCGCGCCTATGCTTTCGCGCAACCAGTCTTGAACCGCGTCGGCTTCGATGTCGGCAAGGTTCGTTTCTTTTCCAAAGTGCGCCGCAAACCGATCGAGCTTATAGCGGATGTCCGCCACGGTCGCCGGGCGCCGGGTCGGGCGTGACTCGACATAGGCGTCAATCGCGGCGGCCAGGGTCATACTCTGGCGGACCTTTAGAACCGTCGCAACGTAGCGCTCGGCCGCCGTCACCAGGTCGCGCGGTTTGCCTCCAGCGGTTTTGATCTTGTGCCAGGCGGCCAGCAGCGCGCCGCGCTCGGCGTCGGGTAGCGTGACAATGCGAACATCAGCCTTCGCCTTGTCTTCGGCGGCGGCCGCCGTCACCAGTGTCCGCCGTTCGTCGGCTTTGGCGGCGGCCCACTTCCGCGCCTCTATCTCCTCGGTGAAAAACTTGCGTAACCGCTTGTCACGGCCAAACACGAAACCACAGTCAACCATCCAAAGGGTGCCGCGTAAGCGCACACTCGGAGACCATGCCGCCGTCAAGGATCGTCGCCCTTTTTTTTTCCGCCTTGCCATTTTGTGCCTCTTTCCGTATCGTACCGAATGAAACCGATGTACCGGAAAACGTCGCCATTATGACACTGTTAGGACACTGGCGCAAGTAAAAAAAGAAATTGCTTAGGGAAAACGCTGTTTGTGAAATTGACTTTTAATCATGGGGTCGCGGGTCCGAGTTCCGCACGGCCTACCATTTCGCGGACCCGCCGCGCATAATGGAACAAGGGAGGAATTGGCAGATGGCTAGCAAGATTGGTGTGAAACGCTTGGATCGTCCGGTCAAGAAGTTGTCGGATCGCCGCCGCCGTGAAAAGGTGCAGCGCCGCCGCTTGATCGCGCTTGGAATGTCCGAGGCGGCCGTGGCCAAACTCGGCACCGAACAGGTGCGACTGCTTGTCCTGCGGCCCGGCAAGATCAAAGTCGCCGGCTGAACGACCGCCCATGAAGGTCCTCTGCGTGCTCAACCCGCTGGCCGCCAGCGGCGAGGCCATGCAACGCTGGCCGTCCGTGCAGCAGTTGCTGCAGACGCTACATTTGGACCACGAAATGCTGGCCACCCACAGGGCCATTGAGGATTGTGTGGTGACCCGGCTGACGGCGGCCGATGGAGGCGATTTTTCGGTCATTGCCGGGATGGGTGGCGACGGCACGCATTCGGCCGTCATCAACGCGCTGATGCGTTTTCAGGAACTGCACCCCGAACGCACGCTTCCCCCGTATGCTTTCATCCCGTTGGGCACCGGCAACGATCTGGCCAAGTCGCTGGGTTTTCATATTCCCGAGAGCGTGACCACGCGCGACCTCTGGCGGGCAGTTTCGGCAATTGCCCATGGAGCCGACTACCGGCTCGATCTGGGCGTTTTCGGCGGACGCTACTTCGCCGACGCGCTCACGCTCGGACTCGATTCCCAAGTGCTGCGTGAGCGCAATGCCCAAAAACGGCGTTGGGACCGTATTCCTGTGCTGCGCCGGTTCCTGCGCGGACGACTGCTCTATACCCTGTCGCTAAGCCGCCTGATCTTCATCCAAAACCGGCCGCAAGTGAAAATTGTCGTGGATGGAAATCAATGGTACGAGGGCCCTTTGCTTAACCTCGTTATCAACAATACGCGCATCTACGGAGGGGTGTTCGATCTCTGCCCGGAGGCCTACGCGGATGACGGACTGCTTGACGCCGTGCTTTTCACCGGCCAGACGGACTATCTTACCCGCTATTTGCTTGCCATGCGCTTCAATCCAAAGCTTGCGCGCAAACGATCGGAAGATTTGCTGCGCGTCGCTTCGCATATCCAGGGCGCCAAATTCGAGATCCAGGTCTCGCAACCATTGGCGGTCCAGGCGGATGGCGAGGAATGTCCCGATGCCGGGCATCTCGAAATTGGCGTACGGCACCGAGCCATCGCAATCAAGACCCCGGTTGAACCGTGACAAGTTTCATCGCTCTGGACTTCCCCGGCGGCGGACCGTAGAATGTCACGTCGATTCACGCATATGCGCGCGCTAATCAAAGAATTATTCAGTCGTCACGAACTGCTGCATATCCTTGTCGTGCGGAACATCAAAATCCGTTACAAGGAGTCCGTGCTGGGGTTTTTGTGGTCGCTGGTCAATCCGATCCTGCTAATCGGCATCTATGCGCTTTTTCTGGGAATCCTGGGAAGGATCGAGGGGAAATCCTTTGAAATACTGGTGACCGGCGTCTTTGTCTGGCAATACGTCTCGCTCTGCCTCGGCGACTCCGCGGGAACGATCGTGGGCAATGCCAACCTGATCAAGAAGAGCGCGTTTCCGCGGCTGATTCTGCCCTTATCGATGGTGCTTGCCAATCTGGTGAATTTTTTGCTCTCGCTGGTGGTGGTGCTGGTCTTTGTGCTCTGCGCGGGACACATCCCGGGGCTCTGGTTGTGGCTGCCGGTGATGCTCCTGTCGCACGTGGCGGTTTGCGCCGGCGTGAGTTTTTTCCTCGCCGCCGCGAATGTCTATTTTCGCGACGTGCAGCAAGTCACCGGGCTGCTGACGATGGCCTGGTTTTTTCTCTCGCCGGTGCTTTATAGTCACGAATTGGTGACGCACAGCCACCTTGCCCCATGGCTCAAGGCCGCTTTTTTTCTGAATCCCATGACCGGCATCCTGTGCGGTTATCGCTCGATTCTGCTGGGATATCCGCTGCCGCCGATGAGTGACATGGCTCTTTCGCTTGGCATGGCGGGGCTGATCTTGATACTGGGCACGCTGGTCTTCCAGCGGCTGGAAAAACGCTTTTCGGACGAATTGTAAAACATGTCGCAAGCAGTCATCAGCGTCGAACATGTCAGCAAGCGCTTCCGCCTGCAATTCCGCGGCATGCGCACGCTCAAGTCCGCCGCGATGGACACCTTGCGCGGTGTCTGGCGGCGCCCTGACCGGCAGCTCTGGGCTTTGCAGGATATTTCTTTCAACGTGAAGCAGGGCGAATGCCTGGGTCTGATCGGCGGCAACGGCGCGGGCAAGAGCACATTGCTGGCACTGCTAGCCGGCACGATGCAGCCGACGATCGGCCGGACGCGGGTGACGGGGAAGGTCTCCTCGCTTCTGGAACTTGGCGCGGGCTTTCATCCAGACCTGACGGGGCGCGAGAATATTTATCTGTGCGGCTCCATCCTGGGGCTCAACAAGCGGCAGATCGCCGAACGCTTCGATGCCATCGTGGATTTCGCCGGACTGGCCGACTTCATCGATGAGCCGGTCAAGCACTACTCCTCAGGCATGTATATCCGTCTGGGGTTCGCCGTGGCGGTCGAGGCGGACCCCGATGTGCTGTTGATCGATGAGGTGCTGGCGGTGGGCGACGCGCCTTTCCAGCGGAAATGCCTGCACCGCATGGACGACTTCCGCAAACAGGGCAAGACGATGCTGATCATTTCCCACGATCTGCCGACCATTCAATCCATCAGCGACCGCATCCTGTTTCTGGACAAAGGGCGGATTCTCGGCGACGGCGCGCCGTCGCTGATCGTCGAACAGTACGAGAAGTTCTGGCGTCAGCAAAACACCGGGGACTTGCGCAGCGAGTGGGGCACGCACGCGGTGGAACTGACGGGCGTCGAATTTCTGGATGCCGCGGGCGCCGCCACGGCGGCCTACGCCGGAGGCGCCACCTTGTGCGCCCGCGTGCGCTACCGGACGCGCGGCCGGATCGAAAATCCCGTCTTCGGATTTTCCATCGGAGACGTCAATGGGCGCTTGATTCACGGCAGCAACACCCAGATTGCCGGTCTGAGCCTGCCTGCGATCGAGGGCATCGGGGAACTTTGCCTCAAGATGCCCGATCTCGCGCTTGGCAACGGTATTTACCTCTTCTCGTTTTCGGTCCACTCCTGGGACCACAAGACCAACTATCACCGGATCGACAATGCCTTTCCGGTCGCAATCAAAACGGACAGGGTCTTCGATGGTTGCTGTTATCTGCAGTCGTCGTGGGAGGCCGGATCCGGCGCCGGGGTGGGGGCATGACCCCAACCCCGATCGGCGCGTACCCCGAGGTGGCCGCTGGCATTCGTCGCGCGCTCGAGGAGGATATCGGTCAAGACGACGTAACCACCCGGGCGCTGGTTCCCGAAGGACAATCGGGCCGCGCCGTAATTCTTTCCCGCGTTTCGTGCGTGGTGGCCGGACTGGATGTCGCGCGCGCCGTTTTCGCCGCTGTAGACGCGCGTCTGGTTTGCGAAACGCTGGCCGCCGACGGACAACAGGTCGCGCCGGGCGCAATTCTGCTGCGTCTTCAAGGCCCGCTGGGCGCGATTCTGACCGCTGAACGCACCGCGCTCAATTATTTGCAGCGTTTGAGCGGCATTGCCACCCGCACCCGCCGATTTGTTGAACGCGTGCGCCCTTTCAAAACGCGCATCTTGGATACGCGCAAAACCACGCCCGGCCTGCGGCGGCTGGAAAAATATGCCGTGGCCTGCGGCGGCGGAACCAACCACCGCATGGGCCTCTATGACATGGTGCTGATCAAGGACAACCACCGCGCGTTGCTGCGGCAGGCGGGCATCGCCACGCTGGCCGCCGCCGTGGAGACCGCGCGGCGGCGCGCGCCTGGCGTGCCGGTGGAGATCGAGGTTGAGAACGAGGCGGAACTGGCTGATGCCCTGAACGGCAAGCCCGACTGGGTGCTGCTCGACAATATGACCATCGACCAGTTGCGCCACTGCGTCGCGCTCTGCGCGGGACGCTGCCCGCTCGAAGCGTCAGGCGGCGTGACTTTGGAAAATGTCTCCGCAATCGCGGCCACCGGCGTGGACGCCATTTCGATCGGCGGCTTGACGCACTCGGCAACGGCCGTCGATTTGTCGCTTGAACTGGAACCGTTGGAGTAGTGGCATGCCGGCAATTATCGTAATTGACGTTGGCAACACGAGCACCACGCTGGGCCTGCTCCGTGACCGGGAAATCGTGCGCGTGATCCGCCACCCGACGCACGAGCCGGCGGGGATATCTTCCGCCGCGCGTCGCATCGTCGGTCACCGGCCGCTTGCGGGCGCCGTGCTCTGCTCGGTGGTGCCCGGCGTGAACGCCGCCTGGCAGCGGGTGTTGAGCAGCGGTTACGGCGTGACCACCCTGTTCGTAAACCATCGCCTGCGCATGAACGTGACGCTCGATTATCCGCATCCCGAGACGATCGGCGCCGACCGCATCGCCAACGCCGTGGCGGCCTGGGACAAGTATCGGCGCGCGGTGATTGTGGCCGATTTCGGCACCGCGCTGACGTTCGACGTGATCGACAACCGCGGCGCCTACATTGGCGGCGTGATCGCGCCGGGTTTGCCGCTGATGCTGGACTACCTGTCCGAACGCACCGCCCTGCTGCCGCACATCACTCTGGATGGAACCTGCGGCGCGATCGGGCGTACGACCCGCGAGGCGATGCGCATCGGCGCGCTGGTTGGCTACCGCGGCATGGTGCGCGAGATTTTCAGGCATGTGCGGCGCGGCGTCTCCGGCGAGCGGCGCGCCGTGTTCTGCGCCACTGGGGGACATGCGGAGCGCGCGGTTGAAGGACTCGATGTAAAGGTGGATCTCGATCCGAATCTGACTTTGACCGGACTTGGTCTTTTGTATGAAATGAACCGTCCGTCCACGGAAGGAGCGAACCGGTGAATCCTCATGCCTACGCGATGATCATGGCTGGCGGCCGCGGCGAACGCTTCTGGCCGCTGAGCACGGCAAAACGTCCCAAGCAATTGCTGGCCCTGGTAGGCGGCGAAGCGCTGCTGGCGGTGGCCGTGCGGCGTCTGCTGCCGACCGTGCCGGCTGACCGCATATACGTAATCACCTCCGCCGCGTTGGTGGAGGCTTCCCGCGCCGTTGTCCCTCTGCTGCCGCCGGCAAACGTCATCGGCGAGCCATGCGGTCGCGACACCGCGGCGGCAATCGCGCTCGGCGCGGCGCTGATCAAGGCCCGCGATCCGCAGGCCGTTTTTGCCGTGCTGACGGCGGATCATCTGATGCGCGACGAGGAAGCCTTCCGACGCACGCTGGGCGCCGGGATCGATCTGGCCGCGCGGCACGATGTGCTGATCACCATCGGCATTGCCCCGACCTTCGCTTGCACCGGATTCGGCTATATCCGGCTGGGCGCGCAGGTTGCGGATTCAGACGGCATTGTCTTTCACAAGGCCGAGCGCTTTTTGGAAAAACCGGATGCCGATACGGCGCGCGAATTCGTGCAGTCCGGACGCTACGTCTGGAACGGCGGCATGTTCATCTGGTCCCTGGCCTGCATCGAGCGTGCGCTGCGCCGCTTCCGTCCGCCGCTGGGGGCGCTGATGGACGCCCTGGCGCCGGCCATCGGGACGCCGCGTTGGGAGAAAACGCTGGCCGCTGAATATGGCGGACTGGAAAAGATCTCGATCGATTACGCCGTGATGGAAAAGGCCGACAACATCTGGACCGCCCGCGGCGATTTCGGCTGGGACGATGTCGGTTCCTGGTCCGCGCTGGAGCGGCATTTCGCCCCTGACTCCGAGGGTAATGTGCTGGTGGGCGAGGGCGCCGAACAACTGGGCAGCCGGGATAATCTGGTTGTGGCCAATGGCCGGCTGACGGCGCTGTTGGGGGTCAAGGATTTGATCGTCGTACAGGCTGAAGGCGCAACGCTGGTCTGTACCCGCGAACGCGCGGAGGATCTGAAAAAGCTCCTGGCGGCCTTGCACGCCAAAGGCCGCTATGAGGATTTGATGTAGTTGAACCACCGAAGAATCCAGGTTGACGAATTACGCGCCACCGTCTAATGTGCATTCGTTATGAATAATAGACGCCCTTACTGGCAGGATGAAGACGCGCTAATGAAATCAACTGCAAAGGTTGTTCAGCAATTGGTGGCACAGATTGTCGAGTTTGCGCATCCATTGCGGGTGATTCTCTTCGGATCGGCTGCCCGCGGCGACTGGAAGAAAGGCAGCGACTTGGACTTGCTGATCGTGGTGCCGGAGAATACCCCGCGCCGTCGCTTGGCACAGGAATTGTACTGCCGCCTGAACGGAGGCGGGATTCCGTTTGACATCATTGTCGCGACCCCGAGTCTGTTGAACAAGCACCGGAACAACCCTGGACTGATCTACCGGTGCGTATTGCGGGAAGGACGGGAAGTGTATGCCGCCGCGTAGGCCACGTGAGTTGCCGGGCAGTCCCATGGAGTGGCTCCGTTATGCTCGGAGCGACTACTTGCTTGCGTCCATCAGGCGTCCAAAGGGTGTCATGCTTGACGTTCTCTGCTACCACGCGCAACAGGCGGCAGAGAAGGCGATCAAGGCTGTCCTGCTCCACCAACGGGTCGAGTTTCCCTTTACGCACAATTTGAAGACCCTGCTTGAGTGCGTGCCGGAGGGCGTGCGACCCCCAACATCCGTGGTCGAAGCTGCGAAGTTGACCCAGTATGCTGTTTCCGCGCGATACCCAGACGATGCTGAACCCGTCACCACGGAAGCGGAGCGACAGGAATCGCTTCGCCTCGCCCGCGCCGTCTTGTGCTGGGCCAGGAAGATCGTCAGTTGACTTTCCATCCCGCAACGTTTGGATGAAGCCATGAGAATATCGGTAGGACCATGCTGAAACATTTCGTTGCGTTGCATGCGGTTGTGCTGGCATTCCTTATAAGAAAGGTGACCAATGGACTTGTCTGAAAAGCCTGTAGAACCGGGTGTAAAGTGGGATGCGTTCACGGCAGTGCGCTGGGACGACCAAGCGTTGGCATGGACCAAAAGCATGATGACCGCGCCCCGTTACGAGGCGTTGGAATCATGGGTTGAGAAGGCCGGACATTATGCATTGCTCGCGGCCGCCGCCCTCGGGTTGATCTGGGGAATCGTCAGCGCCTTCAAGTCAAACCAACTGTCGCCCTTTCTTGCCGGATTGGTGTGGCTGCCAATTGTCGGTGTGGCGCAATACGCGGCATTCAAGTTTTCGTCCACCTCGCGCGGTCTGATCCGGTCGTCTGGCAGTCAACTATCGTCATCTTCCTTCCTGGCCTGCATCGCCCTCTGGAGTCTACTGCTGGGACTTGTAGCCCTTGCGGGATTCACTTATGGCGCCATCCGAATGGACTCGTTATCCTTCTTCGGGACGGGGGTGGGACTCTTCGTTGCCGGTGAACTGGTGGTTTGGTTGTGCCTCAACCCGTCGCTACTGAATATCGTCATTATTCCGGCATCCACCGCGGGGGAAGAAGCAATCGGCGTCCTCACCTTCTTCATGAAGACACTCTTGCGCCTAGTTCCCGTCGCTTTTGGCATTGGGGTAATTGTTGGCGATCTCGGAATCTTTGCAGCCATCATCCAACTCTTCCGCAGTCAGGGATTCTCGATTGTGGATGCCCCATCGTCAGCCTGGCTGGTGATCGTATCCGCTGCGTTGCCATTGATCGGCTACGTTCTGTTCCTTATCAACTATCTGGTATTGGACATATTGCGCGCAATTCTGGCCATTCCCGAGAAGTTGGATGCCATCGGAAAGAAGTGAAGTGTTGAATAATGCCCATTGCTGTTTGGCGGCAATTCTCATTATGGCCGCGCCGCCTGCCAGCTTGTCCGGCAGGAGCGAAAGATTGCTGGGAAACGCGCGCGTTTCCCAACAATCTGCTTCACCCGCGACACGAGGTCGCGGGGGCCTAACGCCATAATTACAATTGCTGGTTACTTTGGGTCTGAACCTTGACGAGGGGACAATTGTTCGCACACAGTGCGCGCAAATGGATCGGAGGGATATAGATGAATCGAACCGCTTTTTTCGCATCCCACTGTGTTGCGGTTGTTTTCTTGAGCGCCTTTACCGCAAACGCCGACTTGAAGAGGGAACTTCTCGGAAAATGGCTGAACACCGCCGGGAATGAAACCATAGAGTTTCTGGAAGACGGGACGATGATAGTGGTCGCAAAAGACAACACGGAGTTTCTGGGAGCCGGAATAATAATAGTGGGCGCAAAAGATAACAATTTGGTCGGCAACTACAAGATCCTCGACGGCGACCGTGTACGCGTGGATATTCCCGGTTTTTTAGGCGTACAAGGTCCACAAGTCTTCTCTATCGCGTTCTCCAATGCTGTCCTTTCGATGACGTCTTTAAACGACCAAGTCATGCTCTATAAGAAAATGACCATAGCAATGCAGTTGTTATCTGACGGAGGAAGATTGTGCATTCAGAAGAAATTCAGTGAGGCGGCCGCAAGTACCGCCAGGCTGCGGAACTGGGCGATCCCGTGGGTCAGAGTCGCTTGGGAGGGCTTTACATGGAAGGACAAGGTGTGCCTAAGGACTACGCCCTTGCCGTCAAATGGTACCAGAAGGCGGCAGACCAAGGACTTCCTGTTGCTCAGAACGCTTTTGGCTGTATGCGACCTGTCCAGACAGAAACTATTGGAACGGGGCACGCGCCGTTGACTATGCGTTGAAGGCGGTCGCCCAATGTCCCGCACTGTGGCAACATCATGGCACTCTGGCTACCGCCTACGCCAGGAACAACCAGTTTGATGAGGCAGTGACCGAGCAAGAGAAATCTATTGGGTTGATGAGGAACAGCAACGTGCCCCTCGAAGTCACGCAGGGAGCCGAGAAACGTCTTGATCTCTACAAAAACAAACAGGCATTTTGTGAAAAACTAGAGAACAAACCTGCCGAGCAGGGCATACTCGATCCCGCTCTTCAGAATCACCCCGCAGCACCTGTATCACCGTCCGACGCCGTTCACCTCATTTGCCCCGCAGGGAAACTCGGTGCGTTCACGCACGGCACACGATGCACTGGGTATTATGACGCCGATGGACTGGTTGACATCCAATTGAGCGATGTAGCATCAACAGTGCCACACGAAAAGACCAAGGAATTGGTTCATCCGGGCGTGGACATTGTCACCGCTGAAGGCTCGCCCATCTATCCGATTCGGAACGGAATCGTGGTTGATGAGATAGATACCGACAGCGACAGAAACTGGAAATCACTCGGCTACATGGTGATGGTTGAACATCCTGGCACCGGGGCTACGTCCAAGTATTACAGCCTGCATCTCCACATGAAGCAGAAACCCACGGTCAAAATTGGGGCTTTGGTAACGGTTGGAAAGACGGAATTGGGACTTGTTGGACACACGGGCGCTACTTACGGAAATCACGTCCACGTTGAGGTACGCACGTTCAAGGACCGGTTTAATTCCACATGGAAGAACATCTACGGAAAGTTGACCCCCGAATCGGAGAAGACCTTTGACGAAAAGACATTTGCGGCATCATGGGTTGATCCAGTCAAGTTCGCCAGTCCATAAAGTATATCATGAGATCAACCGGGAACAGGCAAACTGGCGGAAAATCGTCGGCTTTGTTTCTTTAGTATTCGGAACTCTGCGTTCGTCGGGATTTCGATTGAACCGTCAGGCGTTATCGTGTATCAATACCGCATGGCGCAAACAGCGGGACGGAAGACGGCAACTACGGCCCGGGTGACGCCATTTGGTGCTTAGGCGACTAAGGTTTTCGTTGTGTGAGGGGGCGGTGATTCTCCAGTGAAAAAACTACGCGTTTATCTCGATACGTCCGTGATCAACTTCCTGTTCGCGGACGATGCGCCGGAGAAACGGGAGATCACGCACGAGTTTTTTGAGAAATATGTGCGGTTGGGGAAGGTCGAGTGTTTCATTTCGTCGGTGGTGGTGGATGAGATCGGTCAAACACGGGATGTTCAGCGGCGTACGGCCCTGAATGAGGTGTTGGGTCGGTATGGTCTGCCATTGCTGGCCATGGATGGGCGTCCAGAGATTCTGAATCTCGCTAAGGTTTTTGTGCGGCGCGGTATCATTCCTGCACGTAAACCCGCGGATGCGCTGCATCTGGCCGTTGCCGCAATTCATGAGATGGATGTGCTCGCCAGTTGGAATTATCACCATCTGGCTAACGTGAACAAGGAACGGCGCGTGTTGACGGTGTGTCAGGAAGCGGGATACTACTATCCAATGCGGTTGACTACCCCGCTGGAGGTGATGGGCCTATGAAGAAGACGATGGTTTCCAAGGCGTTGCGAGAAGTCTGGCGCTGGAAGGCGGCGGGCGACCGCACGGTGGCGCATCTTCCGATCGAAGAAGCGCTGGCCAAGCGAATCCACGATGCCACCGAGCACGCCCGGAAAATGGGGTTTTACGAGACGTACGACGGTAGCAGACGTGTCCCGCGCGTGGCGGAAACTACAGCGGCCTACGGTTCCGCCGCGAAGGGCGCAGCGCGTCGGCCAAACGGACGGAAGAGGCTCCGCAAGAGTGCATGAAGCTGATTTGAACAGGCGCTCACCGGCGGCCAACTATGGGACGGATCATGGCGGTGGATTTGGGTGAGAAGCGCGTGGGGTTCGCCTTGAGCGATCCCACCGGTTTTCTCGCGTCTTCCCTGGAAACGGCGCATGTGTCCAATGCAGGCGAGGCCCTGGCCGCCGTCAAGCGCTTGTGCGCCATACATGCGCCGGAACGCATCGTGATCGGGCTACCTCTCAACATGGACGGCACACAGGGAATCGCGGCGCAGAAGACCACCGCTTTCGCGGCGCGCCTGCGCGAAAAGCTGGGGTTGCCGGTGGACACTTGGGACGAACGGCTTACCACGCGGCTCGTCCAGCGCGTGCTGATCGAGGCCAACGTTTCAAGGAGCAAGCGGCGGGAGGTTGTGGACCAGCTTGCAGCGCAGGTCATCCTCCAGAGTTACCTCGACGCCCACGGCGGGAACGACCTTACGGAAGAGGGTGGGGCGGGCTGTTAGTTCAACTACGAAACACGCGAAAAGCTAAAAAATTGCTTGGATATCTCATTATGCCATCTTAACTCTCATTTTCGCGCTTTTTGCGTGTTTCGTAGTCAAATCTTCTCTTCATTTATCCGTGTAATCCAGATGAATCTCAAGGCGAAAACGAAAGGACATGATTGACTTTGAAATTCCGCGGTTCAGTATTCGTCAATCTGCGGTTCAATTGGGGTGTGGGTTACGCCCCAGGCGCCAAAATGGACGGGAAAGCGGCGGCGGAGCTGTGACGCGCTATCGTCTCACCGTGGCCTACGACGGATCGGCCTTTCACGGCTGGCAGGTGCAACTCCGCCAAGTCACCGTGCAGTCCACCATCGAGGATGCTCTGGCGCGCTACAGCGGCGAAACCGTCAAACTGCATGGCAGCGGGCGCACCGACCAGGGCGTGCATGCCCGTGGTCAGGTCGCGCATTTCGATCTGACGCGGCGGGTGGATCCGGCGGCAATGCTGAAGGCGCTCAACGCGATATTGCCCGACGACGTGCGGATTCTCAAGGCGGCGCGGACGGCGGCCGATTTCGATGCCCGGCGCAGTGCGAAGGGCAAAGAATACCGCTACTTCATCTGGAATGCGCCCGTGCTGGATCCGTTCCTGCGTCGCTACCGGGCGCACATCTGGCGGCGGCTCGATGTCGCGGCCATGAACGCCGCCGCCGCGGAATTGGCGGGAGTGCATGATTTCGCGGCCTACGCGGCCAATCCAAGCCGCGAGATCGACAGCACCGTCCGCCACCTGACCCGCCTGCGCTGCATGCGGCGGGGACGCGAAGTCGTCATCGTGGCGGCTGCCGACGGATTCCTCTACAAGATGGTGCGGAGTCTTTGCGGACTCTTGATCCGCGTTGGGGAAGGGGCCGTGCCGCCCGGCGAAGCCCGGCGTATTCTGGAGACCCGCGAACGCACTGCGCGCGTTCCCACTGCGCCCGCCGCCGGCCTTTTCCTCTGGCAAGTCTGGTACTAACCTGCAATAATGTCGGCCTTCCGCAAGTATTCAGGTTGTTTAGACTGTAGGCCGCCTTCAGCCTATCCACCTTGTGAATAGGTGCGTTTTTAGTAACTGCTCAGGTAGCCGCCCCAAAGCGGGCGGCCACCTGAGAGTGAATGGCGGTGCGTCCGAACCCGGCGCGTGGGCGAGGCTCACGAGGTGTTGACCGCCGGCACAAAGGGGTTGCCGAGGAACACGCGTTGCAAG
>CAIYGI010000305.1 GCA_903925685.1 uncultured bacterium | reverse complement strand
CTTGCAACGCGTGTTCCTCGGCAACCCCTTTGTGCCGGCGGTCAACACCTCGTGAGCCTCGCCCACGCGCCGGGTTCGGACGCACCGCCATTCACTCTCAGGTGGCCGCCCGCTTTGGGGCGGCTACCTGAGCAGTTACTAGTTATTTAATTTAATAGTATTCGTATTCGGACAACTTAATTGGCGAAAGGATTCTGGTAGGGCGGGCCGCCGAACCAGGACGAACCGACTACGATGAACCTGACATCCACTGATCGAATCCAGTTGCGCGACCTGACCAGGCAATATGCCGCCGTGGCGGCTGATCCGGTGATGAATCTGCGTCGTGCAACCTGGCGGCGCCACAACAGCCTCAAGTCCGAACGTCCGTTAATCTACCTGCGGGCGTTCGCCTGGGCCGAACAGCCAGAGTCGCAGTGTCAGATCGCCGATCCATTCTGGCGCCAGCAGGAGAATACCTTGCGGCGTTTGCTCTACTGGAGCAGTCTGAACGATGACTCCATTTTCGAACCCTGGCTGACGGTGCCCGCTGTGCATGCCTGCGAGGGTTGGGGCGTCGCCATGAAACGCCATACCAGCGACGAACCTGGCGGTTCGTTCAAAATTGACTACGCCATCCGTGAGCCTGGCGATCTTGCCAAACTGCGCATGCCACGGCATGCCATCGACGAGCAGAAAACCACCGAACGGGTTACGCAGGTGCGTGACGTGCTGGGCGACATTCTCACCATCAATCTGGACCGTTCCCCCGCCTACCGGATGTGGACCGCCGAAATCTCGTCTGATCTGGGGAATCTGCGCGGCATCGAGAACCTGATGCTGGACATGATCGACAACCCGGAGTGGCTGAAATCGCTCGTGCAGTTTATCTCCGATGGCATCCTCAAAACGCAAGGCGAAGCCGAACAGGCTGGCGACTGGAGCCAATCGGCGCATGAAAACCAGAGCATGCCATACGCCGAAGAATTGCCAGACCCGGACGCCAACGTGAATGGCGTCAGCCGCAAACAACTCTGGGGGTACATGGCGTCGCAGGAGTTCACCACCGTCTCCCCGGTCATGCAGGAGGAGTTTCTGCTGGCGTACCAGAAGCCGATTATGGAGAAATTCGGGCTCGTCGCATACGGCTGCTGCGAGGACCTGACCCGCAAGATCGACATGCTTCGCGGCATCCCGAACCTGCGGCGAATCGCGGTTTCGCCGTTTGCCGACGTGGCCCGGTGCGCGGAGCAGATCGGCCGTGACTATGTACTCAGCTACCGGCCGAGCCCGTCGGACATGGTGGGGTACGGGTTCGACCCGGAGCGCATCCGCACGATCCTGCGACGCGACCTGCAGGCCTGCCGAAACTGCCACACAGACATCACGCTCAAGGACGTCGAGACCGTTCAGCGTGATCCCACACGCGTCCGCTGCTGGCTGGCCCTTGCTCGCGAGGTGATTGATGGACTTTATTAACACCCAGAACCGAGCTGACATACTCGCAAATACTGGAGTCGACCATGCTGTCAAAAAGCGCATCTTGAAAGTCAGCGAAAGTCGCGGTAGCTTGAACCGTGTTGACAAAAAAGGAGACCATGTGAGAACAAAGAACTGGTTCGCAGGGCTGTTGTCTGGCGGATTGCTTTTCGCGAGCGGATTCGGGTATGCCGGGGAATTGACGATCGCCGAAAGCAATCGATGCAATTACCAGATCGTGATCCCTGACAAAGGCAAGGAGGCGATCGTTGACAAATGGCTTTTTGCGGCCGCGAAACTGATGCAGGCGGCATTTGAGACGAACGGCTTCCGGCTCGACGTTGTGATGGAAAGCGAGAAGGCGGCGGACAAGCCCGGCATCTACCTTGGCGCGACCGAATTCGCGAAGATGAACGGCATAAAGGTCGAACAGCACGACGACTGGACGTATTACCAGAAGGCGGTCAACAAAGACCTGATCATCGCCGGGAACGACAAGAAGGATCCTTTCAGAACTGTCCGGGGCACAAATACACCGCTCGCGCTGCTCGGAACGGTCAAGGGCGTCTGCGACTTTCTGCGCGAATACGCCGGAGTGCGCTTTCTGTTTGGGACCGGGGACAGGTTCAACAAGGACGGCTCCCTCAAGATCGATACGAGGAGCATCGCTTTCCTTCCGGTGAAGAAAATTGCGACGCCGGAACACCTCGACCTCAAAAAGACGCCGATGATGCTCGCAAACTATGACTTCTTCCCATATGAATCTTTCCATCAGATCGCGCTGAACTTTTTCCCGCCGCTGAGCGGGGTCGGCGGGGGGGGCGTCAGGTGGCAGGATGCCGTCCCGCGGGCCGAATACGCCAAGAGCCATCCGGAATATTTTCCGCTGATAAACGGACAACGTGTCTGCGATCTGTCGCTTCCTCACACGGAAACACAGTATTGCGTGACGAGCAAAGGCGTGCAGGATCTTATGTACAAGGCGCTGGAAAAACTGATAACAAACGGCGTAAACACGATCGAGATCGCCCCTGTTGACGGAATCGGACTTTGCTGCTGCAACTGCGAGGACTGTAACAAGCTTTTCGGAATGAAGGGCGAATCCGATGAACAGCGTAGTGCAAGAGCCCGTTCCGGCAAGCTCTGGCAGGCGTATTTTAAGATCACGGAACGTATCCGGAAAAACTATCCGGATGTGAAGATCGTTGTGCTCAACTACCAGGACACCCCGATATCCGCGGATATAATCAAGAAATTTCCAGCGAACGTGATCCCGAAGATCCAGTTTGCCTCGCAACTCCATTTCGACAAGCTCAAAGGCGTTGAATTTCCCGCGGGGATCTGCGGCTTCGAGGAAACCTTCACCACATTCGGCCAGGCCGGCCCGTATGTGCCGGAAAGGACGCCCGAGCATATGGCGGAATTCGTGAAGACCATGGCGCGCAACAACGTGAGATGGTCTGGGCGCGACGGAACGATGGGCTATGTG
>CAIYGI010000304.1 GCA_903925685.1 uncultured bacterium | reverse complement strand
TTGCGCGAAACCGCCAACTTCAAACGGTTCCGGAAACTCGTGGATCGATGGGTAGACCTCGCCTTAAAACTCTCTCAACTTAAGACTCGACAAGGCAAGCATTCAGCGTAACCATACCCCCAGAAGACGGTACTCTCAAGAACTAAGCTACAACATCGGCTTGCCGGCCATAACGTGGTGTTTAGTACTCCGCCCCGCACAATTCGCGAAGCGCTGCCTTGCGGCAACGGACGTTTCGGCGCCCTGTGCTACCGACCGAGCCCCTGGGAATGGTGCATCAATAAACTCGACGTGGATCTGGATGAATATAAGGACTACAACCAGGACGATCCGGCCATTCGCATGGGCCAACTGTTAAACGCGGAATTGTCGCCGAGCTGGCCGGATGTTTTGAAAGCGGTTGAACGCAAAGACGCCGCCCGGCTGGGAGCCCTGCATAAGGAGCCAATTTCCCGCTGGTTTTCCCTGACGGAGGCGAAGATCGGAAAACTGCACAAGACCGGCCGTTGGGAAGAGACGAACGTGCTGCCGGCGACCTTGCAGGTGTTTACGCGCGAGGCGCCTTGTACGGCTTTCAAAGAGGAACTCAATCTCTATCAAGGCCGGATCACCGCACAATTGACCGAAGGGGCCGCCCGCTACACCATGGATTGCGACGTGGATCCGGACCAGGATGTAATGGCTATCCATTTCGCCGCCCGCGCGGATGTCTTGCCGGTCACCCGCATTGTGCTGAATCGGCCGCCGCATGATTGCCTGCGGGCCACGCGGCCGAAATTCGGCATCACCGACAATTGTTTGTGGGTCGAGTACACCTTTGAGGACCATTTCAGCTACGCCGTCGTTGTGCGCATCGTCGGTGCCCGGGTTACCACCGATATTCATGACGATAAAATTTGCGCGACCTTGAGGCAATCCTCAAAGGAACTGAACCTTTATGTGACGTGCCTGACGTGCTTGGACAGCCGGACACCGCTGGATTCGGCCTGTGAATTGGCAAGCGCCGCCAAGTATCCGGATATTCGGCGCCGGAATGAGGCCCGATGGGCCGGGTTCTGGGCGGAATCGTCCATCCGAATTGACGACGATTTCATGGAGAATTTGTATTATACGAGTCAATATGCCTTTGCCTGCACCAACGGCAACGGGATGAAAGCGAAATACAAGGCGGCGGGATTGTATGGGCTTTGGGTGCATCAGGATCCGAGCATCTGGATAAACTTGCCGTTCGGCGATGTCAACATTGAGGCGGCGTATCAGCATGTGTTTTCGTCCAACCATCTGACGTTCGCGGAACCGTTCCTCGAAATGGTTGAATCGGGCATGCCGATTGCCCGGACGTATGCGCGGGTCATGTATAATCTTCCCGGCGCCTGCTGGCGGATGCCCTTTGCACCCTTTCTTTGCGTAGGTCCCTGGTACTGCTCGTTGCTGTGGTATTACTATCTCTATAGCCGGGACGAACAACTCCTGCGCGAACGGATTTATCCGATCCTGAAGGAATTTGGCGAGTTCCATGCCAAATTCCTGCGGAAGGATGCAAACGGGAAATATTTTCTTTTCGGAACGTGTCCGCCGGAACGCGGCATCGGGAACACACCGCCTGGAGCAATGGGTTTCGGAAACTGCTGCAAGAATGTCACGATCGATCTCGCGTTTCAGAAAGCGCTGTTCAAGCACCTGATCGCGGCGGCGGAAATCCTGAAGGTTGATTCCGAAGACATTCCCGGCTGGCGCGAAATTCTGGCTAATTTCCCGGACTATCCCACCGGACAGACTCGCTATGGCACCACCATTTTCGACATGGACGAATGGGATAGCCCGCAGATGTGCCATCATCCGAACACCCTGGCGCCGGTGTTTCCTGCGCGGGAATACCATTTCTCCAGTCCGCCGGCAGAGGTTGCGTTGGCTCGCGCCACCGTGCGAAGTTGTTGGGATAACATCCATTTTTACTACACCTTCAACGCGCCATGGGCGGCCGCGGCCCTGGCGCGCATGGGCCTGGGCGACGAAGCGGAACATATTCTGTCCCGGCAGGTCGTCGATTTTTATGCGGATTCCTCCGGCCTCCTGGGCCGGGAATCGGGCGTGTATTATACCGGGTGCTCGATGTTTGGCCCCAAGCCGGGCAATCCACCGCTCCTGGAAGTTGGCTGCGGCCTGATTACTGCCGTGAATGAAATGCTGGTGCAGGAGCAGGACGGCACGTTGTTTGTGTTCCCTGCCATGCCGGATAAATGGAAATCGGCGGCGTTCCGTCGCTTGCGGATTCCCGGTGCTTTTCTGGTGTCGGCCGATCGGGTTGAAAGCCAGGTTCAACAAGTGGTGATCGAATCGGAAAAAGGCG
>CAIYGI010000303.1 GCA_903925685.1 uncultured bacterium | reverse complement strand
TTCTCTGGCAGTTGCGCATGGGATTCAATCGGGCGTCGGACGTCATCGGCAGCGATTATGGGGTTGGAATCGCCCATGGCCTATGCAACGTAATTGGCCGGAAAGAAATGGAACAGGCGCACCCGGAGTATTACGCGAAAAACGCGGACGGCAGCCTGGTCATCATGAGAAACGGGCGGCGCGATCCCTGCCCCTGTCTTTCCTCGCCGGGGCTCCTGGCGTCGAACGTCAAGTATATCCGCGCCCTCTTCGACTTCTACGGCGAGCCGATGGTCTCGGTCATGATGCCGGACGGTTACACGACCACATGCCAGTGCGATCTCTGCAAGAACAAGGGGACGCCGGAACGGGGGATGGATGGCAGTGTCTCTGACTATGTGTGGGACTACGTCAACCGCGTCGCCCAGGAGGTGTACAAGACGCATCCGAACAAGAAGATATCCTGCCTGGCCTACGGCTCCTACCTCCTGCCGCCGGCCCATATCGCTCAGTTGAGTCCCAATATCGTCGTCGGGCTGGCCCAAACGCGCAGTGGTGAACTCAATGACTACGCAGATCCCAAGAAAAAAGAACGCACGCTCAATCTGCGCCAGGAATGGTTGAAGAAGTTGCCGAAAGGGCACATGCCCTTTTTCACTTACGAGTACTATCTGAGCCCCGGTTTCTTCCCGCACACCATCGCCGCGGACCTGCGCGCGCTCAAAGGGATTTCCCTGGGAGAGTACATTGAGGTCAATTCGGGCGGAATGAGCAAATCCCTGGGCCAGTACTTGGGCGTCACGCTTCTCAACCTGTACGTCACGGCGCAGTTCCTGTGGGATGCCGATCAGGATGTTAACCGGCTGCTGGGCGAGTACTATACGTTTTTCTACGGGCCGGCGGCCGCCGAGATGAAGGCGCTTGTCGATTATGGCGAAGCCAATATATCTTCTTGGGATGGATCTTCTTTGGATAATAATTCCGGCAAGATCAAGATCGGCCAGGCTTTCACGTTGCTGGAGAAGGCGCAGGCGAAGGTCGCGTTCGATTCGGTGTACGCCAAACGCATCGCGCTGATTGCCGACAACATGCGCCCGATGAAGGACATCCTGAATCGGCCCGCCATCGTCCGCGGTCCCGTACCCGAAGCACAGGGTAGTACGCGTGATGCGAAAGACCTCAAACTGGATGGCAAGCTGGACGACGTGTTCTGGCAAGGTCTCGAAACGTATTCGCTCAAGGAATTGGCGAAGGGGGGGGCGGCGCGATATCCGACCACCTTCAAGGTGGCCTGGGCCGGCGGCAATCTGTATTTCGGCATCGAGTGCAAAGATGCCGCCCGGACGGCCTTGACCAACGCCGTCACCCGGCATGACGATATGGCAATTTTTGACGACGAGGAGATTGAAATCCTGCTGGAAACCCCGAATCATTCCTATTATCACCTCTCCATCAGCCCCGGCGGCGGATTGTTCGACGCTGATTGTAAGAAGGGCCGCGATTCGCTATGGGAATCGAATGCAGCGCTGGCCACGCATGTTGACGGGGATACTTGGACCGCGGAGATCCGTATTCCGATTGTGGATCCGACGCAGGAGAAGATACAGCCCATGCTCTGCGTGGCAGGAAACAAGCCGAGCGCATCTGCCCCGTGGTATTTCAATGTGTGCCGCCAGAGCGTTCATGGGCAGGAGCGCGAATATTCGGCCTTTTCCCCCACGGGGGACGGCCGGTTTCATGTGCCGTTGAAGTTCGGGAAGTTGAATATGCGCTGAGAGCAGAGTCGGCAACCACAACCAGGAGGAAGTCTGCGATGAGAAACAGCACGGGATCGCATTGGGTTCGAGAGGCCTTGTTGGTTATAGGCATATGCGGTTGGCTGGCCGCCAGGCCCGCGTTCGGCGAACCGTATCTGGTCAAGGACGGAAAACCCTACGCCGACATCGTGATTGCCGACAAGCCGCCCCGCATGGTCAAGCTGGCGGCCGCGGAATTGCAGACCTACATCGAAAAAATCAGCGGCGCCAAGCTGGCGATCACGAACGCGCCGGGTTCGGACGCGCCCGCGCATATCTACGTGGGCCGGAGCGTGGAAACCGACAAGCTCAAAATCTCGGACGAGGGCTTGAAGCACGGGGCGTTCAAAATGGTGTCGGGAGAGAACTGGCTGGTCTTGCTGGGCCATGACAGCGACTACACGCCGCCGATGCCTTTTTATGATTATGATAAGCATTGCGGGATCGGGCGTTCGACCAATTATGCCGAATATCTGACCAAAGAATGGGATCCCGATCTGATGGCGCGCGCGCGCCAGCCGGGAGTCAAAGTGGAGGTCGAGAAATGGAACCCGCCATATGGGACTGTGTTTAGACAATACAGTCGCACGTTGGGTATTTGGGAATCTGACGGGCACGGATCGCTTAACGCGGTGTACGCGTTTCTGCGGGATCAGGGCGTCCGCTGGTATCTGCCGGGCGATCTGGGGGAAATCGCGCCGAAGAAAACGAGCGTGGAGCTTCCCCGAGTGGACAAGACCGTGCGGCCGGATTTCGCCATGCGCAACCCGTACCAGTATGTCAAAACGTTTTGGTCGGGCAGTAAAGATGAGCTTCTCTGGCAGTTGCGCATGGGATTCAATCGGGCGTCGGACGTCATCGGCAGCGATTATGGGGTTGGAATCGCCCATGGCCTATGCAACGTGATTGGCAGGGAGGACATGGAACAGGCGCACCCGGAGTATTTCGCGAAAAACGCGGACGGCAGTCTGGTCATCATGAGAAATGGGCGGCGCGACCCCCTGCCATGTCTTTCCTCGCCGGGGCTCCTGGCGTCGAACGTCAAGTATATCCGCGCCCTGTTCGACTTCTATGGCGAGCCGATGGTCTCGGTCATGATGCCGGACGGTTACGCAGGCACATGCCAGTGCGAACTTTGCAGGAACAAGGGGACGCCGGAACGGGGGGGAGAGGGTTCTGTCTCGGACTATGTGTGGGACTACGTCAACCGCGTTGCCCAGGAGGTGTACAAGACGCATCCGGACAAGAAGATCTCCTGTCTGGCCTATGACATCTACCGGCTGCCGCCGGCCAAAATCGCTCAGTTGAGCCCCAATATCGTCGTCGGGCTGTGCCAAACGCGCAGTGGCGAACTCAACGACTACGTCGATCCCAAGAAGAAAGAGCACATGCTCAGCCTCCGCCAGGACTGGCTGAAGAAGTTGCCGAAAGGGCACACGCCCTTTTTCGTTTACGATTACTATCTGAACGGCAGCGGCCAGCCGTTTATCTCCCCCGCCTTCTTTCCGCACACCATCGCCGCGGACCTGCGCGCGCTCAAAGGGATTTCCCTGGGAGAGTACATTGAAGTCTATTCGGGCGGATTGGATAAAGCCTTGGGCTGGCACTTGGGAGTCCCGCTTCTTAACCTGTACGTCACGGCGCAGTGCTGGTGGGACGCCGATCAGGACGTTGACCGGCTGCTGGCCGAGCATTACACGCTTTTCTACGGACCGGCGGCCGCCGAAATGAAGGCGTTTGTCGACTATGGCGAAGCCAACTGGATGTACATGGGAAAGAACGCCGACAAGATCGGCCAGGCTTTTGCGTTGCTGGAGAAGGCGCAGGCAAAGGTCGCGTCCGATTCGGTGTACACCAAACGCATCGCGCTGATTGCCGACAACATGCGCCCGATGAAGAACCTCCAGAAACAGCTCGCCACCGTCCGCGATCCTGTGCCCGAAGCTACACGGGGGTGGCCCCGTGATGCGAAAGACATCAAGCTGGACGGCAAACTGGACGACGTGTTCTGGCAAGGTCTCGAACCTTATGCGCTTACGGAAGTGGAGACGGGGCGGACGGCGTACTACCCGACCGCCTTCAAGGTGGCTTGGACCGGCGACAATCTGTATTTCGGGATCAAAGGCAAAGATGCCGAAAGAACGGCATTGACCAACACTGTGACCCGGCATGACGATCCGGCAATATTTGACGGCGAAAATGTTGAAATCCTGCTGGAAACCCAGAATCATTCCTATTATCAACTCGTCATCAGCCCAGCCGGCGGACTGTTCGACGCCGATTGTAAGAAGGGGCGCGATCCGCTATGGGAATCGAAGGCGGAGGTGGCCACGCATATTGACGGGGACACTTGGAGCGTGGAAATTCGCATTCCGATTGTGTATCCGACGCAGGAGAATATCCAACCCATGCTTTGCGTGGCCGGAAACAAGCCGAGCGCATCCTACCCGTGGTATTTCAATGTGTGCCGTCATAGCGTCCATGCGCAGGAGGTCGAGAACTCGGCCTTTTCCCCCACGGGTGCGGCCGGTTTTCAGGCGCCGCTGAAGTTCGGCAAGTTGTATATGCGCTGACATTAAAGAAAGGACTGTGTCATGATGAAGATCATCTTCGCGTTAGGGGTCGTTTTGTTGTGTTGCGCCGCTGTCCGGGCCGACTACCTGTCCGAGCGGAGCGCGGCGCTGGCCCTGGTCCAGGCGGGCAGAAATCCCGAGGCTTTGACCGCTTTCACAAACATGGCGGCGAGCGCGGCGAGCGCACTCCAAAAGTCAGACGCCCTGGAGCAGGCGGCCGGGTGCGCTAACCGCCTGAAGCAATATGATCGGGCGCTGGAGTTGGCCAAAGCCATTCCGATTCCGGCGGTTTCAAAGAAGTGTCGGATGACCCTCTTGTGCGGGAACGGGAAATACGGCGAGCTGATCGTCGAATTCAAGACGGAGGATATCGATCGCTGGCCGCAGAGCGCGCGGGGCGAAGCCTTTTTCAGCCGGGGCACGGCCTTTGTTCAATTGCAGGACGTACCGGCTGCGGCAGCGGACTTAAAGAAAGCGGCGGAGTATAGTCATGACCAACACACGCCTGGACAAGCCTGGCGGATGCTGGGCGATGCGTGCCGGGCTATCCTTAAAGATGATCGAAAGGCCTTGGAGGCCTATGGCGAAGGGATCAAAATGGTTAGGAATGGGGGCGGCTATAGCTATACGATGGACGTTGTTTTGTCCGCCGCGGCGATTCTTCGCAAGCAGGGGAAATACGACGAGGCGCTTGGGATATTGGGGAAGATCGATTGGCGGAAGATGTCAGGTTATTGGGGCGTGGCTTTTTATTGCGCGTATGGGGAGACGCTGGCCGGCCAGGGAAAAAAGGCCGAAGCGATCGCCAAATTCAACGAAGCGCTGGGCTTAAAGGACGCTACGGCTGCGAATAAGGCGGCGTGCGAAAAGAGGATCAAGGAGCTGCAGGCGAACTGAAAAGAAAAACTGGGTGGCTGACTGACTCAAGCGACCTCAAACGGGCGATCACGCTGATCGACAGGGAAAAGGGAAACCTGTTCTATTTGAGTGAGGTCATGAACATCGGTCAACAATAACGATGCGTGAGGGTGAAGTCGTTCATCCACCCAGAAGGAAAGGAACCCCATGACTTCGGATACGAGAGTCGAATTGCCGGATCCATTTCGATTTGAGGACGGGGCAAGAGTTTGCACGACCGCGCAATGGCGCCGCCGCCGCAAGGAGATACGAGATCTGATCGTCGAGATCGAATACGGCGGGCTTCCGCCCGTGCCACAGGAGACGCGGTGGGAGGAGTTGCATACTTGCCAAGTGCGACATATGAGCGGGGTGCGCTTCATCTCCTACCGAGTAGTGACAGGCACGGACCGGCCCTTCTCGTTCCTCCTGAACCTGCTTGTGCCGCCAGGCACTGGCCCGTTCTCGGTCGTGCTGACCGGTGACGCATGCTGGAGATACGTGACCGATGCCGTGGCCGGGGAGGTTCTGC
>CAIYGI010000302.1 GCA_903925685.1 uncultured bacterium | reverse complement strand
GCGACTGAAGTCCGCTGAACCGCTGACCGCCCAACGCGCAATACCGCTGCCCATCAAGCGGCACCCCGCCCCCCGTCCGACAAGGTCAACCCCGCACACCTCGTAATTCAGGCCAATTTAGGAGTTTTGCAAAAGGCTCTGTTGTATTATAATAAGCACAAATGCCGCCGCCCATGCCACGCGTCCCGTCGTTTGCCGTATTCCCCAAGATGCGGCAATCCTGCATGATCACGCGGCCCCAATAAAAGAATGCTCCCCCGCCGCCTTCACGAAAAGCCGTATTTCCGGCGATCGTGCAGTTGGAAACCGACGTGAGAAATACCGAGCTCGCAGCCGCCGCTATGGAATGAATGCCGCCCCCGCCACCGTAAACGACGGCGGCTCTCGTCGTATTGCCGGCGATGACGCAATTCTGCACCTCCGCGGTGCCCGCAGTGATGGTTCCATGGTAGATCCGGATCCCGCCGCCCATCATATCCGATGCGGAACAGTTCGTGATTGTGAACCCGGCGATCAGAACATAACCCGTACTGGTCAGGCTAACATACACACCTCGATTCGTGCCGCTTCCGTCAAGGGTCACGTCCGCCGGATTCCCGCTCACCCCGCGCAATTCCATCGACTTATTGATTGTTACCACAGAGGAATTGACTGACGCCGAGGTATACACGCCGTTGGAGACCAAGACCTTGTAGCCTGCCGGACAGGCCGTGACGGCGCCCTGCAGGTTGTTGGTTGGATCATTCCAGCTTGTGCCCTTGCCCGTCCCGTTGGTGGTCACGTAATAGTCGCCCGCCTGCGCAGCGACGCCGACACAGACCAGAACCATGACAACCACCGCCCGAACCGAGGAATTCATTGCGATTCCTGTCTTCTTCATGATAACTCCTTACTTTTGCGAGTATTCATACTCTCCTGTCAGAATCCGAAATAGGTTGGCCGGTCCACTCATTTTTATCCGGTTACGTTCAGGCGGCCAGCGCCGGCTGTTTCGACGGCGCTCCTTGATGCCGTTGACGTAAAGTCCGCTCATCGGCCTGCAGGCGATAAAGCCGTCCTCGACCAGGCAGTCGACGGCGGTGCGGATGGTCTCGGCGTTCACTCCGTATCGGGCCCGCAGATCCCGAATCGAGAAAAACCGGTCCCCCTCGTTGTACTTTCCGAAGAACAGTTCCTTTTTAAACTGCGCGTAGATTTGCCGGTACTTGGGCAGCGTACCGTTATCCCGTATCTCTTCCGGCAGCAAAAACGTGGTCATAATGCCCTCTGAGACGCTGAGCGCCCTTTCGGTTGTGTAACATACAGCCATATCAGTAGAGCGTCAACAAGAATAACAATTTTTTTTCGAATTTCAAGCCGCTGTCCCGATTTCCACTATTCGTTCCGCACCGCTGTATTCCCTAGCTCATCAGCGCCAAAGCCACGGCGCCCAAGGCGACCCCGCTCTGCCCACTCGTTCTACCGTACAACCAATCTGCCGAATAACGAGGCTGGAAGCGCTGTTCGTAGCCGACGAGAAAGCCGTCGAAATGTTGGTCAAGGCACTGCCAGAGCGGCGATGTCATGGGTTTCCGAACCCGATGGCATAAATCCTCCGCGGCGAGTTTCATGCTCTGGTTCGCATCCCTGGCGAGCACAATCTCGGCCACCGCGTGCCCGTCCTTCACAGTTCCACCGGAGCCGCCCAGACCGCCGCCGCTGGGAACAGCAACATCGCGAACAAAGACGCTGCTTTTTTCATTTGTTCCCCTTTTTCTGAATCCGCGCCGGAATTTCCCGGCGCCCCGTTTTCCTGTTTCTTTTCAAGCCTCCGAATGGCTATCTATGTGCGATTTCGTATGTTGGAGGCGTCTGCGTTCGGCAAACTCAACGTACCAGGCTGGAAGGTAGGTCTCGAAGCGGAAGGCGTGCCGTTGAAGCCCCAGCCGCCAGACATTGCGGTAAAGATGCTCCTTGACGGACAGGAACGCTTCGACGGCCGCCATGCGCTCCGCGTCCCAGTCAGTTCGAGCCAGGACGGCCTGGTGCGCCTCGGCCAGTCTCAGGCGACCTTCGATCTGTCGCAACCGCCAGGTATCGCGCGCTTCTCTGGCCAGTGAATCGAAGAGCGGGCGGCAACGGGCTGGGGCCAGTCCTTCGAAATCGCCCATCGCGTGGAGCAGTTCGCTCCACCCGGCGGGGTTCGTCCCAAAATGGCGTTTTGCATAGGCGCACAGCACGTCATCTGCCGTTGCGTATTGTCCCGAACCCAATCCGGCAACCAAGGCTTTGTTCAGATCGTCATGATCTCCTTCCGAGTAGGCCAGGAATCCCGCGGCCCCGCGCGCAAGCAGGTATCGAACCGTTTTTTCGAGACGCACCGGCGCGATGTTGGCGCCGTAGTGACAGTACGCATCGCGACCGCTCTTCTCGCCGTACGCGATATGGACAAAGGCCTCTTCTCCGCGCAGCCTGCCGGAATGGGGCGTACGGCGTAATCGGTCACGCCATAGGGCAGGTGATAGGCCATGGCCTGAAAGAAGCCGGGAGCTTGGGCATCGGCCCATTCGGAGAAGGCCCTGTGATCGTCGTCCGTCCACCACCAGCCCCACAATTCGACTTCCATCGGTCCAAAGAACTCCCGGCCCAACTCCGCGACCTGTTTGAAGAGCTTGCCGAACGCAACGATCCACGGCCGGCACTGCTCGCAGGCGCAGCCGCCGTAGTCATAGGCTCCGCCCGAGAGGCTTTCCAGCCGCAACCCGCGAGCGGCAAAGTCCCCAAACAGCCGGCGGTAATTCTCCAGGATCATCTCCGTCACTCCGGGCCTGGACGGGCAGACGAGTTGCCCGAACATGTTAGGTTCCTTCCTGGCTTCGGTTGCCGGCGTGACCTGGCCGGAGAACACATGATTCGGTGTGACGACCAAGCCGAGGCCCAGCCCCTGTGCGGCCGCGCACTCGAAATTCGCGAACTTCCGCGCCCACATCGCCTCGGGCATGTTGAAGAGGTTGTGGCGTTTCTCATAGACGTTGTAGAGGTCGATCGTGTCAAACCAGTCGCAAAAGCGGTTAAAACCCCAAAACTTCGCTTCGGCCAGCAGGCCCGTCATTTCGCCGGGTAACGTCGCTTCATACGTGTTGCCGAAATGCGAAGGCGCGTAGAGTTCCCTGGTCCGCAGTGGGCGGATGGCGTTCGTGTTCGTGGTGGACATGCGCATGTTCCTTTCATTGACGCTATTCTAACTTCTATTCATCCCACCCGGCGTTTCGACGGCACTCAAAGAGTGCGCGCATCACCTCATGGGTGTCGGAAACAGGCACAAAGGGCGCACGATCACCGGCAAAATACTCCCGGCATTTTTCATAGAAATCAATGGCGGGATAGTCCTGATTACGGATGATCCTGGTCTTCCAGGGAATGGTCTCGCCGCTGCTGTAGGCACGATTGGCCGCCGCCAGTCCCGACTGCAGCTCGATCCGGGTCAGTTCGCCGGGTTCGAAGTACGTCAGAGTCCATTCCTGCCGGCCTGCCTCATAAACGGCGGTGCCGCAACTTCCGGCGATATACCAGGGCGGCATGGGCTGTGCCGATGCCATATTGATGTCCAGGTCGAGGATGACGTCGTTCTCCGCCGTGATTACCGCCTTGACCACGTCATCCGCGTCGCCAAGCGTCGCCACGGCGCGCAGTTCACAACTGAACTTTCGAAACTTGGATTGATTCAGGTACAGGAACTGGTCGATATAGTGCGCCCCATAGTTGTTCAACATGCCGCCGCCGTGCTTCCGAAAAGCCTGCCAATCGCATCGCCTAATGAAATTCGTTACGCTGTGCTTCACCAGGTAGATCTTCCCGAGCCAGCCGTCGGAGAAGATGGCCTTGAGGGCGCATGTCTCCGGGGTGACCCGGTGCGGCTGGAAGACCATCAGCTTGCGGCCGGTGCGTTGCATGGCTGCGATGATCTGCTCCGTCTCCTGCAAGGACACCGCCAGAGGTTTGTCGCAGAAGACGTCGCAGCCATGATCGAAGGCCTGCAACACCTGCTGCCGGTGAAAGCTCGTCGGCGAAGCCACCACAACCAGGTCCGGTTTCTGGTGGGCATAAAGCGCTTCGCAGGAGGTGTAGCAGGCACCCGGGTGAAATTGCGCGGCCGCCTCACGGAGCCGTTCCGCCAGTGGATCAACAACCGCAGCCAGCTCAAATCCCGGTTGCTTGACGATCTGCTGGACGTGAAAAGCCCAGCCGATACGACCGAGTCCAAGCACCGCCGTCTTTAGTGCGGGTTTATTCATCTTCACACGCCTAACTTTCTATTGAAAGTATGACACTAAAACGGTGCCGGATTGTCAAGCAAAGGGTTTGAAGGTTTGAAGTTCCTGTCCGGGTGATCCAACTGTCGCGACGGGGCGAGGCGCACAATTCGCTGACCTTTGCGCGCAACATCATCTTCAGCGACGGCCAGGCGATCCACTTCGGCGGCTACGTGTGGCGGTAGAGTTGTTGCGTTGCTACAAAACCCTGTAATATCAGGGGAAGGCGTAGTACTATGCCTTCCGTGACGCGCCTATCTCCTCCTGATCATGCCCGCCGCCAGCCTTCGGGAGCGCCTATCCTGGGACGGATGTTTTCTCCTGCCGGCCATGCTGATCGTGGCGCCCGCAACCTGGCACAACTATCGGCTTGAGCGTCAGTTTGTCATGGTGTCGGCCAACGGCGGGATCAATTTCTATATCGGCAATAATCCGAGAGCCGATGGAAT
>CAIYGI010000301.1 GCA_903925685.1 uncultured bacterium | reverse complement strand
TGAATATCAGACTGCCTTGAACCCAAGAAAGTGTCCCCAGTAAACGGAACGAAAAAAACCGGCCATTTCGCGCGCATCTTGTTGATTATCAATGGTTTGCGCATGTATGGAGCATCGAAAAGACGCTGGAACTTCGGTTTAGGCTGAAGACTGTTAGGCTGAAGGACGGGCTGCCTTTGCGTGTAGGCGCGCCAAGAAGCCGATTGCCTCGCGGTAAGACCTTCAGTCTAAAAGACTTCAGCCTGTCAGCCTTGCGCTTGGTTCCGACGTCTACCGTTCAATTCGCCGAGGAGGCGGATTGGTAATTCGGCGCTTCCTTGATGATCTTCACGTTGTGGGCGTGCGCTTCCTGTACGCCGGCGAAACTGACGCGCACGAAGCGTCCGCGCGCCTGCAATTCCACGATCGTGCGGCAGCCGCAGTAGCCCATGGCCGCGCGCACACCGCCGCAGAATTGCGTCATGACTTTCCTGACCGAGCCGCTGTAGGGCACAATGCCCTCGATGCCCTGCGGCACAAGTTCGTCCTCGCGGCTTGACGATTGCCCGTAACGTTCGCGGCTGGCGGCGCCTTCACGCATGGCGGCCAGGCTGCCCATGCCGCGGTAGATCACATACTGGCGTCCCTGGTGAATGATCTTCTCGCCCGGACTTTCGTCGGTGCCCGCGAAAAGCGAACCCGCCATGACCGTGTCGGCGCCTGCCACCAGCGCCTTCGGAACATCGCCTGAGTAGCGCACGCCGCCGTCGGCGATGATCGGGATTTCGCCCTCCAACGCGCCGGCGCAGGCGTAGATCGCGGTTATCTGTGGCACTCCGACGCCGGCCACGATGCGCGTGGTGCAGATCGAGCCCGGTCCGATGCCGACCTTGACGGCGTCGGCGCCCGCGTCGCGCAGCGCCAGCGCCGCTTCGGCGGTGGCGATGTTGCCGGCGATCACGTCCAGTTCGGGATAGTGCTGCTTTACCCAGCGGACCATGTCGAGCACGCCCTGGCTGTGACCGTGGGCGGTATCGACGACGACCGCATCCACATTCGCCTGCACCAGGCGCTCGACGCGGGACTGGTCGTTGGGACCGATGGCGGCGCCGACGCGCAGACGATAGAGGGGGTCGCGGGTGTATTGCGGGTGGACGTTCTCGATCAGCGCCCGGACGTCGGTGTAACTGTAGAGTCCGGTCAAATGGCCCTTGTCGTCCACCAGCGGCAGTTTGCCGATGCGATGCTTGCGCATCAGAGCGTAAGCTTCCTGGAGCGTCGTCGGCGGCGGTGCGGTAATGACGTTGGCCGTCATGGCGGACTGCGCCCGGACGGTGAAATCGGTGGCGAACTTGAGGTCGGCGGAGGTCAGGATGCCGACCACATTCTCATGGGCGTCGAGAATCGGAAAGCCGCTGAATTGATAGCCCTTCTTCTCCTTGATGGCGCGAATCTGTTCCAGCGTCTGATCGGCGTGGAAGGCAATGGGGGAGAGGATCAGCCCGTTGAGATAATGTTTGACCGTTCTGACATGGCGGGCCTGTTCCGGCGCCGGGAGGTTCTTGTGGATGATCCCGATGCCGCCCAACAGTGCCATGGCAATGGCCATCGGCGCTTCGGTCACGGTGTCCATGGCGGCGCTGACGAAGGGAATGTTGAGCGTTATGCGGCGCGTGAAGCGGGCAGTCAGATCCGCCTGGTCGGGCAGAAAGTCCGCGTATTGCGTGACCAGCGACACGTCATCGAACGTCAAACCCTCGTCGGGCATGCGATCCATAAAAGAACGGACAGTAGCATTGCGGTGCATTTGAAACCTCCGCAGCATTTATGTGTGCGTGTTGCCACCGTAGTATGGAGACAGAATCGGAAGGCGTCAAGTGGCGGTTCGGATTTGCCCAGGGCAAACGCATCTTCATAATGAGGCGCATATCTATAACCAGAAAACCGCAGGCAGCCGAATAATGGGCGCGAATTCGTTGACGCAGAGGCGCAAAGACGCAAAGAATGCTTTCTTGAGTTAAAACCAACAACCGCTTTTCTTTGCGTCTTAGCGCCTTTGCGTCAAAATTTACTACGGCATTGCGCTGTGGCGGCGACTTTGCGATGATAAATCCCAAGCCGCATCAAGATCGCGGGCCTTCCGTCCGCGCCGCGGCCCAATCAGGAGAATGCAGATGGCTGGAAAACAATGGCCCCGTCCGCCCGCGATGAAGATCGACCCGAAGCAGAACCATCGCGTGACGATGGAAACCACCCGCGGTGTGATCGTGCTGGAACTTGCGCCTCAATACGCGCCAAAGACGGTCAACAACTTCGTTTTCCTCGTTCAGGAAGGCTTTTACGACGGCGTGACGTTTCACCGCGTGATTGCGGACTTTGTGATCCAGGGCGGCGACCCGACGGGCACCGGCCGCGGCGGACCGGGCTATCAGTTCGAGGACGAATTCGCCGGCAATCCCTTGAAGAACGAGCGCGGCGCGATCTCGATGGCCAACGCCGGTCCGCACACCAACGGCAGCCAGTTCTTCATCCTCCACAGCCCGCAGCCCCACCTCAACGGCAAGCACACGGTCTTCGGCAAGGTTATTCAAGGCCTGGAAGTCGTGGACGCCATCCAGGCGGGCGATAAGATGCAAAAAGTCACGGTCAAGGTGGCATAAGCGCCAATTTGACACATCCGGCAGTTCCTCCCATAATCACGGTCTTTCAAGCGCGACAGAGCGCGCATGGAGCGAACGACTATGGGCGGTTTTACATTGCTTGACATGCTGGAACAGGGCTGGCCGATTCTTTCGGTTCTGCTGCTGCTCTCGATCTGGTCCATCACCATCATCGTGGATCGCTGGATGGCCCTGCGGCGGGCCAAGGGCGACGCCTGGCGCATGGTGCGCAACGTCATCCGCTCGCTGGAAACGGCCGGCCCCAACGCCGCCCTGGATTACTGCGAGAAATCCCGGCTGCCGGCCGCCGTGACCTTTGCCGCGGTGCTGGTCCAGCCGGGCGGCCGCGAGGCGCGCGAACGGACCATGGAGCGCTCGATTCAGATGCAGATGCGCGGGCTGGAGTGGGGCATTCCGGCGCTGGGCACGATCGCCAGCATCGCGCCCTTCATCGGCCTGCTAGGAACCGTGATGGGCATCATCAAGGCCTTTGCCGGCATCGCCGCCAATGCGGGCGGCGGGACCGAAGCCGTGGCCGCCGGCATCGCCGAGGCCCTGGTGACGACCGCCTGCGGTCTGCTGGTCGCCATTCCCGCGCTGGTCGGCTACAACACCTTCGTCCACCGCATCCGCGCGCTGGCGCAGGAGATCGAGCTGGCGACCGAAGAGCTGATTGACCGGCTCATCCCGCCGGATGGACCGACGCCGTGAAAATGCTGAAGTCGGGAGACAAGTACGCGCTGGTGGCCGAGATCAACATGATCCCGTTCATCGATATCGCGCTGGTGCTGCTGATCATCTTCATGGTCATGACCCCCTTCCTCGTGCGCGCGCAGATCAAGATCAACCTTCCGAAGGCGCGCGCCGCCGAGAAATCGCAGACCAAAAACAACCAGGTGCAGATCAGCGTGACCCGCAGCGGCGCCATCTATCTCGAGGGCAAGGTGGTGGCGTCCGACGCCTTCGAAGCCGCCTTGAAGAGGCAGTTGCCCGACGCGGCCAATCAAATGGTGATCGTTTCCGCCGACCGCGAGGTCGCCTTCGAAAAGGTGGTCACGGTGATGGACGCCGCCAAACGCTGCGGCGCGGGCAAACTCGGCGTCTGCGTCAAAGAAGACAAGCAAAAGAACTGAGGCATATAAACTAATGATTCAAACCCATAGCGCGATTCTTTTTCAAGGCGATTCCATCACCGACTGCGGCCGGCAGAAGAATAATCCACAGCCCAACGATGGCGGCTCGCTGGGCAGCGGCTATCCCGGACTGATTGCCGCCCGCCTGCTTAAAGACCGTCCCGGCGACGCGCTGCAGTTGCTCAACCGCGGCATCAGCGGCAATCGCATCGTGGACCTCTATGCGCGGTGGAAGATCGACGCCATCAATCTCAAGCCCGATCTGCTGAGCATCCTGATCGGAGTCAACGACGCCTGGCACGAATTCGGATCGCAAAACGGCGTCGAGGTGGAGCGTTACGCCCAGTTCTACCGCATGCTGCTCGAATGGACCCGTCGTGCCTTGCCGAAGATCCAACTCGTGCTTTGCGAGCCGTTTATACTGCCTTGCGGCGTGATCACCCCGGCCTGGCGCCCGGACATTGCCGCCCGCTGCGAGGTCGTGCGCGCCCTGGCCTTGGAGTTCAAGACCGTGCTCGTTCCGTTTCAAAGCGCCTTTACCGAGGCCACCCAGCGCGCGCCCGCCGAGTATTGGTCGGCCGACGGGGTGCATCCCACGCTGGCGGGGCATCAGCTCATGGCGGACGTCTGGTTGCGTGCCGTCGGATAAAGTGTTCATTCCCGAACACCGCACACTGAACACTGAACACCATGCGCCCGCCTATCCTCCAACTCGCCGATTTTCCCCGCTGGGCCGAGCGGCTGCGCCAGCCGTGGCATGACCGATACTACGCCATGTACTCATCGGTCTTTGGCGGCATCGTCACCGATCCGCGGCTCATGCTGCTGCCGATGGATGACCATCTGGTGCACCGCGGCGACGGTATATTCGAGGCTTTCAAGATCGTGGACGGCGCGATCTACAATTTCCAGGCCCACCTCGACCGCCTGCGCGATTCCGCCCGCGGGCTGTCGCTGGCGATGAAGTGGACCGATGCGGAACTCACGGAAATCGTGCGCGACACCGTGCGCGCCGGCGGCCGCCGCGACGCCACGGCGCGCATCTATGTATCGCGCGGACCGGGCAGTTTCAGCGTCAGCCCCTACGACGGACCAGGTCCGCAACTCTATGTGCTCGCCACCGCCACCGGCACGCCCTTCATGCTGGCGCACCCCGCCGGCGCGCGCGTTCGAACCAGCGCCGTGCCGCCCAAGGATGCGGCCCTGGCGATCACGAAAACCTGCAATTACGTGCCCAATGTGCTGATGAAAAAGGAGGCGCTGGACGCCGGCGTGGATTTCACCGTCGGCTTCGACGCCCGCGCCTGCCTGACCGAGGGCGCCGTCGAAAACTTCGGCATTGTCACGCGCGACCGCCGGCTGCTGTTCCCGAAACTCGACTCCATTCTGCCCGGCACGACGATGCTGCGGATCATGGAGCTGGCGCGCTCGCTGCTGGCGGATGGAGAATTGCGCGAAGTCGGCCACGCCGATCTGCCGCGGGCCGCGGTCGAGCAGGCCGCCGAGCTGCTGGTCGCGGGCACCACGATCCATCTCACCGCGGCGGTCGAGTTCGACAACCACCCCATCGGCGACGGCCGCCCCGGCCCGCTTTACCGGCGCCTGAGCGCCCTCTTCGAGCAAGACCTTACCGGCAACGCCGCGCTCCGCACGCCGGTGGATTAAGCGGCCGCGCCATTCGTTAAAGCATAAACCATGTCACCAACGAAGCGGCGGAATGACTCGTTCTCGACGAACTGTTTGTACACCTGGGTGTCGTCCTTGAGAAGGAGTTGCATCACCTTGCCTAGCGCCTGGTCGTGGGCCATGCGGGCGGTGTGTGGGGTGTTTTCCCTGGCGTTCAGGTAGGTCTTGTCGGCGGCGACCTTGGGCACGATGTCGTCGCGGATGCGGCGCGCAACGCGGTCGGTGTCGGTGAACAGCGTTCCGAATTGCTCGTTGAAGGTCTTTAGGATGTTGCTCAGGCGGTCGAGTTCGGGTTGGGGTTTGTAGCCCCCGCCATCCGTCGGGACGGGTTCGATCTCGGCGTCTTCATCCGCCAGCGCGATTTTCATGACCGCCTTCTTCTCGACGCGGTAGCTATCCATGTCGATGGTCTCAAGGATGCCCTTGGCTAGGTCCTCTTCCTTTGGCGCGGGCAGTTTGGGCGTCAGAAGATTGAGTAAAATTGACAGTTTCTCCCACTCACGATTGGTGTAGGGCATGACCGAGGCCAGAAAGTCGTAGGTACGGCAGAAGGCCTTGGCCTTGCCCTTGAATTCCACCTGTTGGTCCTCGTTAAGCGTGTTGATGTATACGGCAACGCAGGCGTCGAGGATCGGATCGAGTTTGTCACGTTCCGCGCCGCCAAGGAACAATTCCACCACCTGTTGTACCTGTGCGGGTGAGTAGACCTGCGCGCCGTCAAGCGCCGCCTTTTGATCATGCAGTTTGTCGGGGTCGGTCTCTTCCGCGAGTAGTGTCGTGCGGTAGTAGTCCTGGAACGCGTAGGTGATTGCCTCGGAATTATTTTGGAAATCGAGCACGAAGCAGTCGTGCTTCTGCGGGTGCGCGCGGTTGAGGCGCGAGAGCGTCTGCACCGCCTTGATGCCGGAGAGCACCTTGTCCACGTACATCGTGTGCAGCAGTGGTTCATCATAGCCGGTCTGGAACTTCTCGGCGCAAATCAAGAAACGGTATGGGGCGTTCTGGAACTGTTCGGCAATGTCTCCGCTCGGAAAACCGTTGAGCGACGCCTCGCTGACTTTGGCGCCGCCGTACTCTGGTTCGCCGGAGAAGGCGACGATGGCCTGATATGGGCTCTTACGTTCCAAGAGATAGGTCTTGAAGGCGTGGAAGTACTGGATGGCACGTTCGATGCCGCTGGTGACAACCATGGCCCGCGCCTGTCCACCGATCTTGGTGGCGGCAAGCACCTGATCGTGGAAGTGGTCCACCATGATCTCGGCCTTGAGTCGTATCGCGCGATCATGGCTTTCAACGTATTTACGGAGTTTTTTGTTCGCCTTTTTGGTGTCGAACTCCGGGTCGTCCTCGATCTTCTTGACCAGTTTGTAATAGCTGTCCACCGGCGTATAGGCTTTAAGCACATCGAGAATGAAGTGTTCCTCCACCGCCTGTTTCATGGTGTAGCTGTGGAAGGGGCGGTGTTTGACCTTGCCCTCTGCGTCGGGCGGCAGCGGTTCACCGAACAACTGTAGCGTCTTGTTTTTGGGCGTGGCGGTGAAGGCGAAGTAGCTGGCATTGGTCAGCATCTTGCGCGCTGCCATGCGTTGTTCGAGGGCCTCGTTGACGGTGTCTTCGGGGTCGGGTTCGGTGGCCTTGTCTTCGGTCGCTTTGCCGAGCGCCTTGCTCATCGCCGCCGAGGTCTTGCCGCCCTGACTCGAGTGCGCCTCGTCAATCACGATGGCGAAGGTCTTGCCGGCCTCGGTTGCGATCTCGTCGAGGATGTGGGGGAACTTCTGCACCGTCGAAACGATGATTTTCTTGCCCTGCTCGATGAACTTGCGCAGGTCGCCCGAGTCCGCGGCGTGCCCCACGGTCGCGCCCACCTGCATGAACTGCTTGATGGTCCGCTGGATCTGGTCATCGAGCAGTCTCCGGTCGGTGACCACGATTACCGAGTCAAAGATAACCTTGTCGTTGTGTTTGGCGCCGATCAGTTGGTGCGAGAGCCAGGCGATCGAGTTCGACTTGCCGCTGCCAGCCGAGTGTTGGATTAGATAGCGTTTGCCTGCACCGTTGGCGCGAACGTCGGCCAAGGCCTTGCGAACCACGCCGAGTTGGTGGTAGCGCGGGAATATTTGATTACGTTTCTTCTTGCCCGTCTTGCCGGTTTTGGTCTCGACGATCTGGGCGTAGTTTTCGAGGATGTCTGTCAGTCCCGTTGGGGTCAGCGCCTCTTTCCAGAGGTAATCGGTCTTGAGGCCGTTCTGGTTAGGCGGATTGCCGGCGCCGTCATTGTAACCCTTGTTGAAAGGCAGGAACCATGAACCCTTGCCCTTGAGTTCGGTACACATGCGTACTTCGCTGTCGTCCACCGCAAAGTGGACTACGCAACGGCCGAACCCAAAGAGCAGTTCGCGCTGGTCGCGGTCGCGGCGGTACTGCTCCACCGCGTCCTCGACCGTCTGCTTGGTGAGGCTGTTCTTGAGTTCAAAGGTGGCGATGGGCAGACCGTTGATAAACAGGCCCAGGTCGAGCGCGCGGCGCGTCTCGTCGGTGCTGTAGGCGAGTTGGCGCGAGATCGAGAAGCGGTTCTGGGAATTCAGTGTCGCCGCCTTGGTGTTGCCCTCCGACGGCGTGCCGTAGAAGAGGTCGAAGTGTCCGGCGGGATGGTGTTCCAAGCCCTTGCGGAGCACATCTATGACACCGCGTCTGCCGATCTCGGTCGAAAGGCGGGCGAGAAATTTTAAGCGGTTGATGTCCTTTGGATCGTCATACCGAAGCATCCCCAGTTTACGGACGGCGTCCGGTTGCGTGGCGTACAGGAAGGCAAAGAGTTGAAACGCATCGAGCGCGTGGGGGCGGTCGAAGTCCTTGGCGCTGCCCGCGAAATAACCGGTACCACCCGCTTTTTGAGCGGCAATGCTGTCCGGCGGCTCCTCCACGACGACACCCGGCGCAACTTCCAGACCATCCGTGCCGGTCATGGCGCGCATGACGATGGTTTCGAGACCCTTTTCGCTGATGTCGGTGGTCGTCATGGTTGATTGTGTACCGCCGATTCCTTTCGCATTCCGTCAAATGATATGCGTGCTGCGATAGTCAGATCTCAGGAGATAACCCCGCGATGCATCTGCCTTCTCCAGAAATCCGGCTTTCTCCAACTTGTTGAACGAGTAACGAACTTTTCGATAGAATGCATCGAATGCATTGATGTCGTTCCCTGTGCCACCGTCTTCATGCCAGAGCGCGAAACTCGTCTGTTTGGCGCTTACCGCACGTAGCGTACTGAAGTGATTGAACCTGTAAACGATCCCCAACGCGCGTTTTCTAATAAGGTCCAACGCGTCAAATCCAGGTCCGAACATTTCCCGAAGTTCAGTGATGTAGCCACATCCCAACAGAACGCGGTCGGCCACATACACGGGGTATGTGTTGGTGCTCGCCGAGTGGCGCCGTATAAGTGTGGCGATCTCCAATGCCTTGAGCGACGAGAAGTGATTGTTGTCTGGAGTCAACAGAATGGTGTATTCCTGCCGCGCATTCGCCCATTCAGATTTTATCACGTAAGCCAGCACCAGTTTCTGCTCCTCGGTCAGTTTGATCCCATTCATGCGTGTTTCGATGTAGCCATCGAATGATTGGAACAACCTCTCCATTCGTTCATCGAGTAGTTTCCCGGCGCGCAGGTGAAGGCAGACCTCCTCGGTGAAGAACCGATAATATGGCAGATCAATTGCGTTCGCGAGACTCAGATTGACCAGTGTGGCCATACCAATGCCGCGACCTTCCCATTTTCGATAGACACGGAGCACATCCGCCAACTTGGGATTGCGGGGTTTGGCCTCGGGTATAATACGCCGGATTGGTATGGAATCGTCAGGAGCTTCCAGCAGCAAATGCCGCTGGAATGAACCGGGATTGCGAAGCGCGATGTGGACTCCAGGTTTGATGGCGATAATCGCCTGTTTGTTCACCGAGTAGTCCCGGTGCGCGAGCGCGTTGTTCACGGTCTCACGAAGGAGTTCCTCGGGATACTGAAACCGGTTCGTGCCGCCGTGTTCTGCGCTGACGCCGACTTGGATGTTTCTCAAGATGTAGGCGAGACTGCCTTCCATCAGCGGCAGGATATTGTCTACCAAGTCCTGTTTGTCACCCGCGATCTGTTGCGGCATGTCAACATAACCATGCACTTGACTGCGAAAGCCAAGCGTGTCCCCAGGGTGCCTTCCGCAGACCAAAGCACCCAGCGTCGTCACCTTGCCGTCTTTGACGAAGCACTTCCGTTCCAAGAACGGTCGCGCCGCCGCAAGATCCGCCTTGATGGTCTCAACCTTCACTGGCCGATTCAGTTGCGCGATGTATTCGTTGAGTTTGTCCAGATCGAGATCGTCCGGGGTCAATCCCTCGACCGGTTGCAGTTCGCGGGCATGGACCGCTTCCTGTTTGAATTCATCCTGCGCATCTATATCCGACGCACTGATGCGGTGATCGCCGGTAAGTATGCGTTTGTAGGCTTCGCCCTTGTAGAAAACGAACTTCCGGTCCGCCGCCAGTTCATCCACGTACAGAACGGCCACGCGTTCTCCCAGCAAGTCGCGCAACTCCATCGGAGGAAAGCAATCCGACAAGTCCTGCAGCGCGCCCTTCCGATCGGTGAAAAGTTTCGGAATCTCCTTGAGATTCGGTTCCGCGTGTTCCTTCCACCCACTGAGCACGTACCGGCGTGCCGGCCCCGTTCCCTCCTCCTTCACCCCCAGGATCACAATGCCGCCGCGTGTATTCAGAAAAGCATTGATGCTCTTGTACCGTTCCCTCCAATCGCCGCCATCGGCCGGAACGGGTTTGATTTCCAGTCCTTCGGTTTCCAGATCGGCAAAACGTCCCTGATGGATGAGTTCAGCCAACTTGCTCAGGATTTGATCGACAACCTTCATGGCTTTCAGATTACAAGGTTTCCGGCCCGTTTGCACGTCCGAGTTGCGATGCAACTCCAGACTCCTCGTCAGCAAGTTCGGTCTCGTCGCTCATTTGGAAGTCATCCCCGGTGGTGTCGAGTGCCCCATCCTCCGGCAGCCGCGCCGCCGCCGCGCGCACATCCAGTTTGCCGGTCACTACATCGGCGACGAGACGCGTGCGGTATTCACGGAGCAACTCGATTTCGCGGTCAAGTCGATTGATTGTCGTTTCGTACCGCTGCAACGCTTTGTCTAGGTAAGTAGCGATAGCGATTTGTTCCTGTGGCGTGGGACACGGCACGCGAATGCTTCCGACGGTCTCTGTGTTAAGATTCAACTGGGTGCCCAATTTCCCAAGTCCGTCGTACACTCGGCCCGAGGAAAGCACATAGAAGAGAAACTCGGCATTCCCTCTGAACTGAGGGAAATAAACAAAGCCGTCATGAATGCAGCACTTGATTCTTGTGATTATCGGTTTCCCAACCGAACCTGCGATGCTCAGGAACAATGATCCCGGTTCGAGTGGGACACTAAGGGACTTGCCGAGCGGTGAGAGGCGTTCCGTCGTCTTTTCCAAATAACGATTACTCGCTGTGACGTCTAAGATACGCACCCATGCGTATTCCCCATTTGCGTCAAAATAGCGCATGTCGGCGATTGGGCGCGGTGATGCCCCACGTTTTACGATAGAAAGACTCTTGAGCCGTCGCACTTCCCAATGTTTCGGGATATCCCCGAGCCACGGAATTCCGGAGGGTGTGAGAGGGACAGTGGGATCGATGCCGCGGGTGACGGCGCGGTGGATGATGGCCTGTTTCTGTTCCGTGAGCAGTGCGATGACCTTGCGCTTCGCCCTGATCGCCCGTTCCAGCCGCCCGTTCGCCCAGTCCAGAAACCGTACAATTGCCGTTTGTTCGGGGGGAGGGGGGACCGTTACGGGCATTCTCTTGAAATGCGAAAAGTCTAGGTTCTGACGAAGGCCTGATCCGTACCCGTAGATGGCCTTGCTCGTGTCCCAGACATTAAGGAATTGCCAACCGAAATCCGGATTGACTCCCTTGTTCACTTTTAGACCCAAATAGGCGGAAGTGATGATTCCACGATCCCGCACCATCCCGACGCGCAGGCTCGTGTGATCATTTTGAAGATCAGTCGTGCGAAGAACGATGTCGCCGGGATTGACAATCTGATAGGTCTCAAATGACTCAGGAACGAGCCCGTGCAGTTTTTCAACCGGTTTGATGACGATCCGTCCATAACTAAGAGAGAGTACGGTCTTCTCCTTCATACCGCGGTTGTTCTCGTGGTTGGGTACGAACGCACCAAATGCCGGACGCGTTTCCCAATGCGCGGGCACCTGACCGACCCACGGCGAGTCCGACTCCTTGTATTCCGGATACGGTTTGAGGTCGGCGATCACGGCTGGCTTTCCGGTTCGTTGCGATCCCAGTATTCGCGGTAGGCGTTGACGTAGTATGCGGTGGCGGCGGGGTCGATGTCCCAGTAATGGCGACAGAGCTTCTTGTACAGTTGCAGCACGGGTTCGTGGCCGCAGAAGTCGAGCAGGCCATCGAGCGTATGCTCAATCTGCCGAGCGTCGCGGGAGCGGGTGCGCAGGATGTCATCAACCACCGGCAGGTATTGTTGCACCGCCTGTCGCTGAAGATCCCGCATGCTGCCCGCGCGGGTGCAGATCTCTTTGCACATGGTGTCGTATCCGCTCATGGCGTCTCCCCAGCGTCTGCGAGTCGGCGGGCCGAGTTCTCGCGGGCGTGTTCGATAGCCTGGTGCAACCGGGCCTGGAGTAGCTTGATCGGCGGCAGTTCGGTGAGATATTCGCTGACGCGGATGGATTTCTTGTCTAGCTGAAGGAGTTCCACCTGTTCGGCATCGGCGAACGCGCAAAGGATGAGACCGATGGGGGCGTCCTCGCCAGGTGCGCGTTCGTGCTTGTCCAACCAGCGCAGGTAGAACTCCATCTGGCCGACATGGGCGGGTTGAAAAGACTCTAGTTTTAATTCGACGGCGACCAGTCTGCGGAGGTGGCGATGGTAAAAGAGCAGATCGAGGTGGAAGTCGTCGTTGCCTACACTCATGCGTTTCTGTCGGGCGACAAAGGCAAAGCCGGCGCCGAACTCCAGCAAGACACCCTCAATCTCCCGTAGAATGGCGCTTTCGAGGTCACTCTCGCTGTAGGCCCCTTTGAGGCCCAGCAAATCGAGGAAGTACGGATCGCGAAACACGGTGTCGGGACTCATCTGCCCGTCACGGAGTCTGGCGATCTCTGCCGAGATGACGGATTCCGGTTTTCTCGACAGCGCGGTGCGCTGAAAAAGCATGCCGCCGATCTTCTGCCTCAGGGTGCGCACGTCCCAACGCTCGATGCGGCACATTTCGGCGTAGAAATTGCGGGCAAGCCGGTCTTTGATTGGCAACAGCGCATGAAAATGCGACCAACTCAATTGTTGCGCCAGCGTCACGATTGTGGCCTCATCGGGGTACAAATGCGAGAATTGGATCATACGGGCGATTTCGGCGTAGCTAAAGCCGCGCCCGTACTCCGCCGTCAATTCTCGTGACACGGTCACGAGAATCTGTTTTCCATACGCGGCTCTACAACCTTGGAGATTCTCCTTCAAGAGGCGCCGTCCCACGTGCCAACAGAGCAACGTCTGGGTGGAATAGGCCACCGTGGCAATCCGCTGGCGTGCGGACTGGATGAGGCTGCGCAAGTCCGAAAGGAGTCCCGCCGCATCTTCTACTGCGGACGTTTTCGTCTCGTCAGTCAGGCTGAGTTGTTTGCGGCCCGTTGTCTGTAGCGCGGTGGACTTGGACTTTTGGGATGTAGCGTTGGCTTTCCTATTCACGCCGTCCTCCTTTCAGCAACCCATCCAGCAACCCCTCGGCCTCCTTCTCGACGGCGAGGATGTCGGCGCTGATCTCTTCGAGCGTGCGCAGGGGCTGGGGTTTGTAGAAGTGACGGGTGAAGCTGACCTCGTAGCCGATCTTGGTGGCGTCCGGCTTGATCCAGGCGTCGGGCGTATAGGGCAATACTTCGCGGCGGATGAAGGCTTCGATTCCGCCGTCTTCCAGCAGCGGCACCTGCTCGGTGTCGCGCAAGTCTGGATCGGGTTCGTATTCGACGATTGCGGGCTTGGCGGCGAGGGTCACCGCGAACAGGCCGTGCAGGGGGTCGGGTTTGGCCTTACCAGGTTTGTGTGTCTTGGCAATCACGGGGGGCGCGGTCTCGACGCGCCAACTGACGGCCTTGAAAATCTGCTTCAAGTCGGCGGCCGACAGTTTGATGTCGGCCTTCTTGATTGCCTCATCTGCGCGGTCGCGGAAAAGGTTGTGGTCCTCGAAGAGTTTGTCGCCGAGCGCTGAGCGAAGGGCAGTGGCGGCTTCGACAAGGTGGCCGTCGCGCTCCCAGGTCCTGGGGTCGAGTAATTTCTTTTTCTTTTTTTCGGGCAGGTCTTTCTTGGGAGCTTCGTCGGACACGTCGGACGCTTCAGACTCGCCGGACTTCTCCGACCAGTCCGACAGAAACTTCTCCACAGGTACTGCGATTCCGGCAAAGTTCTCAAACAGTGCATCGCCAAACTCCTCGTACAGTGTGGCGCGCAGGTCTTCGTCGCCGGAGGCGAAGCGTAACGTCTCTATGGCCTTGAGCGAGAGTTGGCTGTGCAGGCGCAGCGGGCGCTCAACCGTGACCTTCCAGTAACCGAAGGCGGCGTTGGGGAAGATCTTCGATTCGGGCGTTTCCTTGAAGTCGAGGAAGGTGCGGCTGATGCGCGCGATGTCCTCGGGCGCAAGTTCGCAGTTCTTTTTGCCGAGGTTCTTGCGGAGCGGTTTGAACCACTGGGTGGCGTCGATCAGTTGCACCTGGCCCTTGCGGTGTGCGGGTTTCTTGTTGGACAGCACCCAGATATAGGTGGCGATACCGGTATTGTAAAAGAGGTTGAGCGGCAGGGCGACGATGGCTTCCAGCCAGTCGTTCTCGATGAGCCAGCGGCGGATGTTGCTCTCGCCCTGGCCGGCGTCGCCGGTGAAGAGCGACGATCCGTTGTGGACCTCGGCGATGCGGCTGCCGAGGGCGGACTTTGGGTTCATCTTCGACGCCATGTTGGCGAGGAAGAGCATCTGGCCGTCGCTCGATCGGGTGACGAGCGACATTTCCTCGCCCGCGTGCATCACCTTGAAACGCGGGTCGCGCATACCGTCCTTGCCGCCCATCGTTTCGAGGTCCTTCTTCCAACTCTTGCCGTAGGGCGGGTTGGCGAGCATGAAGTCGAACTCCTGCGCTGGGAAGGCGTCGTGCGAGAGCGTGGACCATTCCGCGCCGCCGACGATGTGGTCGGCGATATCGCCCTCGCCTTTGAGCAGCATGTCGGCTTTGCAAACGGCGTAGGTCTCGGGGTTGATCTCCTGGCCGTAGAGGTGGCTGGTAATCTGCTGTTTGCGCTTCGCGGCGAGCGCCGTGAGCGTCTCCTCCGCCACGGTGAGCATGCCGCCGGTGCCGCAGGCACAGTCGTAAAGCAGGTAGGTGCCGGATTTGAGTTTCCCCTCAATCGGCAGGAAAACGAGGTTCGCCATTAGCCGCACGGCATCGCGCGGCGTCCAGTGTTCGCCGGCCTCCTCGTTGTTTTCCTCGTTGAACTTGCGGACCAGTTCCTCGAAAACCGTGCCCATGGCGTGGTTGTCGATGCCGGCGGGCGAGAGGTCGATGTCTGGGTCGAGGAACTTGTTGATCAGTGTGCCGATCGCGTCGGCCTTGGAGAGCGTGGCGAGTTGGTTGCGGAACTTAAAGTTTTCGATGATGTCCTGGACGTTGGGCGAGAAGCCGTCAAGGTAGTCCTCAAAGTCCGCGAGTAGTTGTTGCTGGCTGCCGCGGGACTTGAGGTCGCGCAGGGTAAACTTCGAGGTGTTGTAGAATGCCTGGCCCGCGGCTTCGGCGAGTGCGGCACGTTGTTCGGTGATGCCGTTCTTGTCGAGCATCTTCTTGGTGTCGAGCACGGACTTTTTGGTCGGTTCAAGTACGGCGTCCATACGGCGGATGACGCACATGGGCAGGATCACGTCCGGATACTTGCCCCGTTTGAACAGGTCACGGAGTATGTCGTCGGCGATGCCCCAGATGAAGGAAACGATCTTGTTATGCGTGGTTTGGTCCATTATCGCGTTCGCTCCCTAGTTTTGCATCAACCGCGCACCTATTGACCCGCCGCGCGAAGAGGCCACGCGGCGCAGCCGCGCGGCTGCGAAATTTGTTCCACCTACCACCTACCACCTACCACCTACTCCTGTCCCGGCGCGGAGTGTGCGGGGACGTCGGACATGGCGATCGGGCAGCGTTCGGCGTTCCAGACTTGCTTGGCGTATTCCAGGATGGTTCGGTCGGAGCTGAAGTATCCCATGTTGGCGATGTTCATCACGCACATCCGCGCCCATTTGGCCGGATCGCGGTAGGCGGCGTCCACCCGCTCCTGGCAGGCGATGTAGGACGCGAAGTCGGCCAGATGCAGATAATAGTCGCCGTGGGTCAGCAGCGCGTCGTAGAGCGGGCGGAACAAGCCGGGCTGTTCCATATTGAAGAAGTCGGAGCCGACGTAGTCCAGAATGCGTTTGATTTCCGGATGGCCGTTGTACAGGTCGTACGGATTGTACGCGTCGGCCGCGCGCAAGGCCTTGACCTCGTCGATCGTCAGGCCAAAGGCAAAAAAGTTTTCCGCGCCGACCGCATCCCGGATTTCGATGTTGGCGCCGTCGAGCGTGCCGATCGTGAGCGCGCCGTTCAGGGCGAACTTCATGTTGCCGGTGCCGCTGGCCTCGGTGCCGGCGGTGCTGATCTGCTCGCTCAGGTCGCTGGCCGGGATGATGCGTTCGGCGAGCGAAACGCAGTAGTCGCTCAGAAACACCACGCGCAGACGGTCGCCGCAAACCGGATCGTTGTTGATCACGCCGGCCACGTCGTTGATCAGTTTTATGATCAGCTTGGCGATCGCGTATCCCGGCGCCGCCTTGGCCGCGAAGATGAATGTGCGTGGCTGCATCTCGAGCGCCGGGTTATCCTTGAGCTGATTGTACCTGTAGACGATGTGCATCAGGTTCAGCATCTGCCGCTTATATTCGTGCAGGCGCTTGGCCTGCACGTCGAAGATCGAATCCAGATTGACCACGACGCCATTCTCAGCGCGAATCAGCCCGGCCAAACGCAGTTTGTTGGCGTGCTTGGCGCGGCGCAACTCGACTTGCAGTTCGGGGTCGTCGGCGTAACTTTCGAGACGTTTGATCTGGAACAGGTCCTTGACCCAGCCATCGCCGATACGGCGCGTGACGGCGTCGGCCAGGGCGGGATTGCACTTCAGCAACCAGCGCCGCTGGGTGATGCCATTGGTCATGTTGGCGAAGCGTTCCGGCCACATATCGTGGAAGTCGCGGAAGAGGGTTTCCTGCAGCAATTTGGAGTGCAACTTGGCCACGCCGTTCGTGCGATGACTGCCCACCACGGCCAGGTTGGCCATGCGGACGAGCTTCTCCGGGCCTTCCTCGATCAGCGACATGCGTTGCAGGCGCGCATGATCGTCCGGGTAACGGTTCATCACGGCGCGCAGGAAACGGCGGTTGATCTCGTAGATGATCGTCAGGTGGCGCGGCAACACCTCCTCGAAAAGCCGCACCGTCCAGCATTCGAGCGCCTCCGGCATCAGCGTATGATTGGTGTAACCCAGCGTGGCCTGGGTCAGTTCCCAGGCGCGGTCCCATTCCAGCCCCTCTATATCCACCAGCAGCCGCATCAGCTCGGCCACCGCCAGCGCCGGATGAGTGTCGTTAAGCTGAATGGCCACCTTGTCGGGGAAGACGCCGAAATCGGTACAGCCCGTACGGAAGCGGCGGATGATGTCCTGCAGCGAACAGCAGACGAAAAAATACTGCTGTTTGAAACGCAGCGCGCGGCCCTTTTCGATCTTGTCGTTCGGGTAGAGCACCTTGGTGATGTTCTCGCTGCGGGTCTTGACCTCGTAGGCGCGGATGTAATCGCCGTTGTTGAAGAACGAGAGGTCGAATTCCTCGGTGCCCTTGGCCGTCCAAAGGCGCAGATTGTTGACGGTGTTGTTGCGATAGCCCGCGATCGGCACATCGTAGGGCAGGCCGACCACCGTTTCGGACGGTATCCATTGGGTGTGCGCGCGGCCACGCGCGTCCTGAATTTCGACGACGCGTCCGCCGAAGCCGACCCGGATGTCGTAATCCGGCCGTTCGATTTCCCAGGGGTTTCCGCTGCGCAGCCAGTTGTCGGGCTCCTCGACCTGAAAGCCGTTGCGGATCGTCTGGCGGAAAATCCCATACTCGTAGCGGATGCCGTAGCCGTAGCCCGGCAGTTCGAGCGTGGCCATCGAGTCGAGAAAGCAGGCCGCCAGGCGTCCCAGGCCGCCGTTGCCCAGCCCGGCGTCGTGCTCGATATCGCGCACCGTGCCCCAGTCCAGTTCCAGTTCCTCCAAGGCGCCCATCACGGCCGGTTCCATGCCCAGGTTGATCACGTTGTTGCCCATGGAGCGCCCGATCAGGTACTCCATCGACAGGTAGTACACGCGCTTCACGTTGCGGTCGTGGTAGGTCTGGCTGGTGCGGATCCAGCGGTCCACCAGGCGGTCGCGCACGGTCATGGCCAGCGCCACATAGCGGTCATGGTCGTTCGAGGAGTATTGATCCTTGGCCAGCGTGAACCGCAGGTGGCTTTCGAAGGCGCACTTGATGGAGTCCGTCGTCGAAATCATTTGCGGACAGGACGCATTCGAGCCTGTTGTCGGCGCGGCTTTATCTTCGGATGGTGGTTTCTTCATCAAGGCGGCCTCGTATTTAATCGTGCGGTTATTTTCTTGTCAGCCGTATTCGTAAGCGGCGTCCAGCATGGCGATGATATTCCCGGTGGGGACATTGGGTTGAATGTTGTGAACTTGATTAAAGACATATCCGCCGCCGGGCTTGAATATGCCAAGCCGTTCCCTGACATGTTCGCGGATTTTCTCGGGCGAGGCTGTCTGGAGCATGTGCTGGGTGTCGCACCCGCCGCCCCAAAAGACGATCTTGCCGCCGAACTCCTTTTTTAGCCGATCGGGTTCCATATTGGCCGCCGAGGTCTGGATGGGATTCAGTATATCGACTCCCGCCTCAATCATGTGTGGAATAAGGTGGTAGATTGAGCCGCAGGAATGCAGGAAGGTTTTCCAGTTGGTGTTCCGATGAATCCAGGCGCACAACTTTGAGTAATGCGGCTTGATCATCTCCGCCCACAAATCCGGGTTGATGAATTCGCTGCGCTGTGTGCCGCTGTCGTCGGCGGCGATTCCCCACGCAAAACAGTAATCGCCGGTCGCGTCGCGCAACTGTTTCAGGCACTTAATCGAAGCCTCCACGGATTTGTCCATCATCTGGTGGCAGGTTTCCTTTTCGGTCATCAGCATCACCATCCACTCGGATGGAAGTCCCATGGTGACATTGCTCAAGCGATCCGTGATCAGGCTCATGCCAAGGAAGCAGACGCCGCCGCCCCAACCAAGCAGGGCATACTCGCTGTTTTCATAAAGAAACTTTCCTCTCGCCTGCAGGGCGCCGAGCTGTTCATCGGTGAATCCGGTTGCCGGCCTGAACGCCGCCGGATCGATCGTTGCGCCGGGTTCGTTGAAGGAAATGTCGTCAAAGTAGTAGCCTTCGCGGGGCATGCGAAAAGACGTCTGGTTCCGGTCCTGATCCAGCAGTGCCCAGCGCCCTTCTAAATCCGTGCCGATGTTGGTGCCGGGCGGCAGCAGGCCCTGCGCGCCTTCATAGAGGGTTATCGGCATCCATTCTTTGTCGGGTCTCACGTCGGACACCGCGGATGAAACATCGAGCGGCAGAACATCCAGATGAAATCTACGCATAACCGCTTCTTCCACGGATGCGATCATAAATTTTGGATCCCAGATGCGGGTTCTACTATGAAGGCCGATACTTGCCTTGATTTGGTTGTATGCCTTGACGCCAATGCCGGATGCTTTCATGGCCCCGAGGTCGATCGGCACCCGATCGGTATCCTGAAAATTGACGGCTCGCAAAACACGTTCTCTGGAAGTCATGACGGTAATAATCCTCCGTCGGCATCATAGTCCAAAACGATCCATCGTTACAATTGCCGTTCGACCAACGCCGCATGACTACCGGCCAGCGGCCGTTTCTTCCCGCCGCGTGACGCCCTGGCCCAGGCGCGGCAGCACCTCGCGGCCGAGGGTGTCGTTCAGTTCGAAGAGCGCAAAGCCGCGCGCGCCCAGACGGCGCGCGGCGAGAATCTGCCGGATGGCGCGCACGGGCGACAGGCGGCTCTCGGAGGCCGTCACGCCGAGGCCCGGATAGATCCGCCCGGCCGTGCCGGGCAACGAAAGTTGGAGTTGCGTCCAGCGTTCGAAACGGACTTCGTCCACGGTGTAATTCATAGGCGTCACAAAATCGACCCAGCCCTCTTTCAGCCACAGGCCCCAGTCCTGTCCGACCGAGTCGCGGCAGGATGGATACGAACCGTAAACCGCCGCGGAAAGCGTCAGCCCCGGGCGCAGCGCGCGCAGGTCGGCGCGCAGGTCGCGCACGAAGCGGTTGATCGTGTCCCGCCGCCACTCCCGCCAGGCCGGCGCCGCGCTGCCGCCGACCACATCGGCCGGCCAGTGGCGCACGCTCAGGCCGCTGGCGTGCTCGAAGCGCGCGCGGCAGCCGGCGCAAAAGCAAAAGTCGCGGCTGCGATGGCGAATGTAGTCGAGGTGGATGCCGTCCACGGCATAGCCCGCCGCCAGTTCGCGGATCGCGGCGCGCTGCCAGGCCTGATGCTCGGGATCGGAGGGACAAAGCCAGGCGGCGCTCTGTCCCGACGAAGAGAGTTGCAGGCGTCCCTCGCGCCGCATGCGCGCCAGCCAGTCGGCCGGCGCCCCATCGAGATTCCAGCACATCACCCAGGCATGCACCTGCAGGCCGTGCTTATGCGCCGCCGCCACGCCGGCCGCTGCCTGGTCGCCATAAAGCCGCACGGCATCGGACACCGGAACCAGGCGGCTCGGATAGAGCGCCAGGCCGGGCCGCAGCCAGTTTGGCAGCACCGCCGTGATCCCGTCGCGCGCCAATTGCGCCGCGGTTTCCGGCCAGCGGCCGGGCGTCAGTCCGAGTCCGTCGCGATTCCACACCCCGCGGAACTCGCCGGGGCTGGGCCGCTGGGCGCGGGCAAATGCCTCCACCACCAGCGCGTCCACCCATCCGGCTTCGTCCACCGCGCGCAGCCATTGACCGGCGTTCAAAGCCGCCGCCGCCGTGGCGCGCGCCTGCCCGGCCTGCGTCAACAAGGCTTCCGTTGCAGGTCCGGCCGCGGGGGCGCCGCGTACCGCCGCCACTGCGGCGTCGAATGAAGCAAACCCGTCCGCTTGTCCGGCCGCGCCCAGCGCGTGTTCCGCCGCGGTCCGCCATAGACCCGGTTCCAGCGCGCCCAGCAGCGCCACCAGCAGGCGCTGCTTGGCCGCCGCATCGCCCTCCGTCAGCACGGCGCTCAACCAGAAACCGTGCGACGAAGCGCTGCAGGCGGGCACGCCGGTGCGTTTACCGGCGGCATTTCCCCACTCGGCAATCACCCGCGCGCCTTCTTCCGCGGGCAGCGCGGGCTTGATCCCGTGCGTCGGCTGCGTAACGACGGACGGCGCGCCCACCGGCGCATCTTGGGCAAAACGCAGCGTTTGCCAGGCGCCCGGCGCGCTTTCCGGCCGGTAGTCGCCAAGTTTCAACCCCATTGCCGCGGCCAGTTCCTCGTCCGCACCGAAACACACCACCAGACGTCCGCCCTCGTTCAAAAACCTCCGCAGCGCCTTGCGCTCCCCGCCGCCGGGATGGGGATTGCAGGGCAGCACGGCGACCGCTGCTCCATGCAGCGCGCCGCGGGCCAGATCGTCATCCGTGACCTCAGTCACCGGCACCCCGGCGCCGCGCAGCCAGCCGCTTACGCGTGCGGCCATGCCGCCGGCATACGCCAGTTCACCGGGACCGCCGAGCGAGGAGGTTCCGCTGACGATTACGACCGGGGCCGGTGCGGCCAGGGAGGTGAAGGTAGATAACAGGAATAGAGTGAACAGTGAACAGTAAACAGTGACAGGGAGGGGCGAAAAAAGGATTGTGAAAAGTCTGCGGAGCGAGGAAATCGAGCGGGCCTTCCGTAATTTCTTCACTGTTCACTGCTTACTGTTCACTGTTTACCACTCACCACTCACCACTCACCACTCACCACTCACCACTCACCACTCACCACTCACCACTCACCACTCACCACTCACCACTCACCACTCACC
>CAIYGI010000300.1 GCA_903925685.1 uncultured bacterium | reverse complement strand
GCACATCTCAATCACGAGGCTTGCTGTTTTATCGTCTCGTAGAGCAAGCCGTGCAGACCGCCCCATTGCCCTACCGACAGATCGTCGAAAGAAAACACAACCTGTAGGGGGCGTTTGCGTTACATGGATACCCCCTTTAAGAAAATACGGCGTTCGACGTCACCGTCCTTGAAGGAGTCCGACGGGATATTCATTCTGAATTCTGAATTCTGACTCCTGACTTCTGTCTCTTACTTGACATCCGGTCGGTCTATATGTAAAAGATACTTTCATGATTGCCCGACCATTCTGGCTGGAGCGGATTGCGCGTCTCTGGGCGCAGAAGTCCATCGTCTGGCTGTCCGGCGTCCGGCGGGTTGGGAAAACATCGCTCTGCCGCCAGATTCCCGACGGCCGGTATTTCAACTGCGACCTTCCGTCCGTGCAACGGCAACTGGCCGATCCCGAGTTTTTCCTTGCCCAGCAAAACTGCAAGGTTCCGCTGCTGCTGGATGAGATCCATCGCATCGCCGATCCGGCCAATATCCTGAAGATCGCCGCTGACGAGTATCCGCATCTGCGCATCCTGGCCACGGGCTCTTCCACCTTGCAGACTACCGGCAAGTTCAGGGACAGTCTGACGGATCGCAAGCGGTCCTTGCACCTGCCGCCGGCGCTGTGGCGCGAATGTCTGGACACATTTGGACAAACCGATTGCGACCGGCGGCTGTTGCGCGGCGGACTGCCGGGTGTGCTGCTGAATCCGCAACGGGAACCGGCGTTCTTTGAAGACTGGCTGGATGGTTTCTACGCCCGCGACATCCAGGAATTGTTCGGCGTGCGTAACCGGAGCGGCTTCATGGCCCTGCTCAAACTGGTTGCCCTGCGCAACGGCGGACTGCTCGATGTGTCCGACCTGGCAAAGGAAACGGGGATGAGCCGTCCTACCGTGATGTCCCATCTCGATGCCATGGAAATCGCCCACGCGATCGTCCGCGTCCCTCCGTTCCATGGCGGGGGGCAGAGGGAGATAGTGCGGCGGCCTCGCGTGTACGCCTTCGACACAGGATTGGTTGCGCACGTTCGCGGTTGGGAAACGATTCGCGAAGGCGACCGCGGGCTTCTGTGGGAGAATCTTGTATTGGATGAACTTCGCTCTGTTCAGGCGCCTTCGGCGATCCATTATTGGCGGGACAAAAGTCAGCGGGAAATTGACTTTGTCATCGAGCGTTCCGACCGTGTCGTCGACGCGGTGGAAGCGAAGATCAACCCCGACGCGTTCGAGCCCGCCGGCTTGGCGGCGTTTCGCAGTCTTTATCCCCATGGCCGGAACTGGATCGTCTGTCCCTTTGTCCGCAAGCCGTATGTTCTGCGCAAAGGAGAATTGGTTCTGGAGGTTTGCTCCACGGATCATTTTACGCCGTAAAGCATGCAAGATTGACGCAAATGCAGACCGAAACAAATTCCAAGACGGCGGGCTGGCGGTTGCCGGCGGAGTGGGAGGCGCAGGATGGCGTTCTGCTGGCCTGGCCGCGGCCGGAGATGGATTGGCTTCCGTACCTCGACGAGGCGCGCCGCACCGTGGCCGGGCTGGCGGCCGCGATCACGCGCTTCGAGCGGCTGGTATTGATCGCGCGCCCGGACGATGCCGGCGCCATGCTCGCCGGGGCCGGCGTTGCGATGGAGCGCGTGACTTTTGCCGACTGTCCGCTCAACGATACCTGGGCGCGGGATTTCGGCCCCCTGACCGTCGTGCGCGCGACGCCGGCGGGGCGGCAGGCGCGGCTGCTCGATTGCGTCTTTAACGGCTGGGGCGGCAAGTTTCGCGCGGAGGCCGATACGCAGGCGACAGGCCGTCTGCACGCCGCCGGAGTTTTCGGCGCCACGCCGCGGCGGCGGCTCGATTTCGTGCTGGAAGGGGGCAGCCTCGACAGCGATGGCAAGGGCGCGTTGCTGACCACCTCGGCCTGCCTGTTGCAGCCGGGACGCAATCCGGGCCGCGACCGGCAAGGGATCGAAGCGCTGCTGCGCGACGAACTGGGGGCCACTCGGGTACACTGGCTGGAGCACGGGGCGCTGGCGGGCGACGATACGGACAGCCATGTGGACATGCTGGCGCGCTTCGCGCCGGACGACACGATTATATATACCGCCTGCGACGATCCGGCGGACGCGCAGGCCGCGCCGCTAAGCGCGATGGCGGATGAACTCGCGGCCCTGCGCACGGCGGCGGGACGGCCCTACCGTCTGATCCCGCTGCCCTGGCCGCGGGCCATTTTCGAGGCGGACGGTTCGCGGCTGCCGGCCAGTTACGCCAACTTTCTGGCGATCGACGGCGCGGTGCTGGTGCCGGCCTACGGCGATGCGCGCGATGCGCAGGCGCGGGAAGCGATCGGCGCGGCGTTCCCAGGCCGCACCGCGATCGGCGTTGACTGCGCCGCCCTGATTCGACAACATGGGTCCCTGCATTGCATGACGATGCAGTTTCCCAAGGGAGTGTTGAAGCGAACGCCACAATGAAAGTCGCCCTAATCCAGTCCAAAGTGTCTTCCGACCGCGCCGGCAATCTGCGCCGCGCGGCCGCGTCCGTGCGCGCCGCGCGCGCGGCCGGGGCCGGACTGGCGGTCTTTTCCGAACTGCACGCGACGCGCTACTTCTGCCAGGTTGAGGATCCCGCGGCCTTCGACGGCGCCGAGCCGATTCCCGGTCCTTATACGGAAGCGCTGAGCGAAATGGCGCGCGCGAATGGCCTGGTGCTGGTGGGCTCGTTATTCGAACATTGCGCGCCGGGTCTGGCCTACAACACGGCCGTGGTTTTCGAACGCGACGGAAAACTGGCGGGACGTTACCGCAAGATGCACATTCCCGACGATCCGGGCTACTACGAGAAGTTCTACTTCGCGCCGGGCGATCTGGGGTTCACGCCGATCGCCACCTCTGCGGGCCGGCTGGGCGTGCTGGTCTGCTGGGATCAATGGTACCCCGAAGCGGCGCGGCTGATGACGCTGGCGGGGGCGGAAATGTTGATTTATCCGACGGCGATCGGCTGGGACCCGCGCGACGCGGCCGGCGAAAAAATCCGGCAGCGCGAGGCCTGGATGACCATTCAGCGCGCGCATGCGGTGGCCAATGGCGTGCCGGTGTTGAGCGTCAATCGCGTGGGGCGCGAACCCGATCCCGCCGGCGGCGCGGGCATCAAATTCTGGGGCCACTCCTTCGCGGCGGGCTGCCAGGGCGAACTATTGGCCGAGGCCGGCGAAAAGGCCGCGGCGCTGTTGATTGTGGATCTCGACCGCACGCGCACGGAAAGCGTGAGACGGATCTGGCCCTTCCTGCGCGACCGGCGTGTGGATGCCTACGCCGGATTGACGCGGCGCTACGGTCCGCCCCCGCGCCAGCCGTCCATTCCCCCCCATCTTCCCCCACCACCCTCCCACCTCCCACCTCCACCCTCCACCCTCCACCCTCCACCTTCCACCTCCCACCTCCCACCTCCACCCTCCACCCTCCACCCTCCACCCTCCACCCCCCACCTCCCACCTTCTAGTAGACCCGCATCGCGGCCGCGGCGCGGAATCGCTTTGCTGGTCGCGCTGCTGTTGACGACGCTGGTGGGCACGGTGGCGCTGGCGGCGGTGACGCATGCCGGCGCGAATTTGCGATGGGGCCGCGCGATGCGCACGCAGACGGAATTGCGCGCTACGCTGCGGGCGGTCGTGAGCGGGGCGCTGAGCGTGAGCAATGCCACGCTGACGGGCTCGTCGCGCTTGAGTCCGGGCGGCACGACGGTGACTCTGCAGGCGGCGCGAGTCGACGTCGAGGTGTTGCCGGCGGCCCTGCGCCCGGAAACGCCGTCGGGCGATAACACGGCCTTCTGGCGCATCAAGGCCCAGGCGCAACGTGAATCTTCATCGGCCGCTTTGCAGACGATCGTGCAGCGGCCCCGGCAGGGTGGCGCCGCCCGTGTCCTGGCGTGGGTGGAACGATGAGCAACATATACGGACTCGATGGCGAAGGCGACAAGGCCGTGGCGGTGCGCGCCGTGCGGCGCGGGCTGGGCTGGGACTTTATCCCGGCCACGCTGGACGAGGTGCGCCACGCGCCGCGGGCGCGGGTGGCGGTGATGTTGCGGCAGAAGGACAGTCTGTTGCGTCCGATTCGCGCCCCCTTCGGCGATCTGCGCAAGGCGCGGCGGGTCTTGCTGTCGCTGCTCGACATGCAACTGCCCTTCCCGGTCGAAAGCTGCGCCGTGGCGGTGGCCGAGTTGCGGTCAGAGGGCGGCGAAACGCGCGGCTGGGCGGCCCTGGCCCGCACCGAGGAAATTACCCGCGTGCTGGCCGCCTGGCGCGAGGCGGGGGTGGACCCCGAGACGCTGGACCAGGAGTCGCTGGCGTTGTGGAGCGAAGCCCGCCGCACGCTGCCCGGCGTGCGGGCCGATGCCGAACGGCTGCATGTGGTGGCATACCTTGGTCACGACCGGATCACCGTTGTGCTGGGCCGCGCCGGACACCTGGTCGCGGCGCACGGCCTGGGGATGGAGGCCCGGGATCAGGCGGTGCGGTTGTTGAAACCTTACATGGGCGGTGGCGCGGCGGTCTGGATTTTTGTCGGTCCGGCGTCCGCCACGTCCGCGGGCGAGGCGGTGCGCCTGGCCGTGACACGCGCCTGGCCGGGCGAAATTTTGCCGGTGGCGGAAGCGGAATCGTTCCTGGCCCGCGCGCTCGCCCGCCGCCAGGTGAGCGCCGGTTCGTATCCCTGCAATTTCCGCAGTGGCGCCTTTGCGCACGACCGCGAGCTTGAACGCGGGGTGCGGCGCAGTTGGGCGGGACTGGCGGCCGTGCTTGTGGCGGGGCTGCTTTTGATCGGCGCCAATGCGGTCTGGCGGACCGCGGCGGCGCGGCGGGAGGCGGCGGCCCAGGCCGAGTTGACCCGCGTCACCCGGTTGCTGGCGCCGCTGGGCGCCGCGCGCGGGAACGAAGTTTTGACGGCGCGACGCATGGTGGAGCAGGAGAGCAAGCGTCTCGATCCGGTGCTCCAGGCGGGTAATCCGGAAGTGCTGGTCACGCTGCGCAAAATGCTCGACGTGGCCGCGGAGCAGGGGCTGATCTTCGATACGCTGCGGCTGCGCCGGGACGGCGTGGCGCAGGCCTCGGGCGTGGCCGTGGACTGGCGGCGGGCCGAGCTGTCCGAACGGGAATGGGCCGGGCAGGGAATCGATGTGCGCATGGAAAGGCGCGACGAATGGGCCGATGGCCATGTGGTCTTCAACCTGTCGTCCGGGGGTAAGCCATGAATCAGGATCGATTGCTGAAACTGGGCTGGGGCGCCGCCGGCGTGCTGGCGGTGGCGGGGCTGCTGTGGTCCATCGGCAGCTGTATCGACCGCGGCGAACCGGCCCGGCGGCTGGCGCGGCGGGCGGACGACTGGCGGGAATTGCAGGCGCTGCAGCGGGTGGCGGCGCATCGCGACGCCGGGCTGGCGCGCCTGCGTCAACCGGCCGCAACCGGCACCAACTCAACGACGCTGGCGGCCATGATTCGCGGCGGGCTGGGGGCGGTTGCGACGACGATCAAGGAGCTGGACCCGCCCGCGGCGCCCGACGGCTGGAGCTTGCGGCGCGTGAAGGTCAACCTGAAGGATGTCAACGGCGACGCCCTGGGACTGCTGCTGGCGCAACTGGCATCCAACCGGCCGCCGTGGACCGTGGCGGAATGCGCGCTTAAGGCATCAACCCGGCCCGGCTGGATGGCCGAGGCCGAGTTGACGTTGGAGCAGGCGTGCGTGGCGGACGCGCCGACGCCGGCTCAGAAGTGAAAGGCGAGTTCGCCGCCGTACGATAGATTGCCGAAGGCGGCCAGGTTCAGTCCGAGCGAGAAATTGCTGCCGAGACTGAATATCAAGCCGCCCACCAGGCCGAACGCCTGGTCTTCGCTGATGTCGGTGTCCGACATGAACCCCTTGCGCGTCCCATCCAGCACCGAAACGCCGGGACCGGCGTAGAGGTCGATCTTGTCCACCGCCATCCAGCGTTCCGGGCGGGTGGAAAGATGAAAGGTCAGCGCGGCATCGTACTGGTTCCAATCGATGTCGCCCATGCCGCCGCCGGATTGGCCGCGATCGAAACGCCCCATGGCTTCGATGCCCAGCCAGTACGGCTCGTTGCCGACCGGCGGATCCACGATCATATATTCCATGAGGCGCAGGCGCACCACGGCCTGCCACTCGGTCTTGTCGTCGCGCGAACCGTCGTCCAGGGCGAGCGAACTGCTGCCGACGGCCGCCTGCAGGGTGACCCACGACAGCGGGTCAAATCCGACAAACGCCATCATGCGGTCGTTTTGCCAGGTATCCTTCAGCCCGCCGATGGTGACCGGGCGTTGATCGTGGTCCATAAAGCCGCCGAACGACCAGCGGTGCGGGCCGCCGAAGAAGTCGCCGTCTTTTGGCGCCGTGCTGCTGCCGTAGGAAAGGTAGCCCTGCGTGGCCATGGCTCCGCTTTCCGTTGCCGCGAAGGTGGAAACCGTCGCCGCGGTGAAGATCACTGCCGAAAGAATGGGTATAATTTTCATAACGGATTCATTCCTAGCGTATTTGTGGCATGATGGGCAAGCACAAAATTTCGCATAAAATTTTCGCGCCGAATTCGCGAGATTGCCTTCATAAGCGCCGATAGTATAGATTGCCGTTTAGCGGGCCCGTAACTCAGTTGGTCAGAGCGGAGGACTCAAAAACCGCATAATGCACATTCAAGCCGCACCCGTGGCTCCCGTTTTCCGAAAGAAAAAGCCTTTGTTTCTTAGCAATATTCACGAATTAAGGCAAACGAGTCTGTTTGGCAAGCGTGTGTCATTCTGGGCAAAAATGGGCATAGAATGCAAACAAACTGCAAACATTTTTCAAACATTTTTCCGCATGGTTGACAAAGAAAACAGGGATAAATCGACTCTGGATTGGGAACACATTTGCACGGTCGTGCATCTCCGCACTACTCACGGCGCACACCGAACAGAACCCACCACTTAAACCAGACGTACTACGCGAGGTGCCGCCGGTGATCTCCGCCTTTTGCCCAGGCGTCAGGTTCGCGAGCAGTAGCGCCCCCTTGCCGCGGTTCGTGACCGTCGCCAGACTCGCGATCGTCCCCAGCACGAAGGCGCCGTCGCCGTTGATGTACACGTTCCCGTCGGATTTCCCCCTGAACTGCGCCCCCGGACCGCCGATGAACATGTTGCCCGTGTTGTCGCCGGCGAACTGGTAGGAGTTGCCATTGGTGGTTATCACGCCGGTGTTGTTGTCGGTAATCGGATCATAAGTCGTAAAAGACTGAATGATGAACTCCGGATTGCGTCGGCTTCAGCCACCCAGCCTGGCAACCACAAGCCAACACCGACAGCATCACGAACAAGATTGATCGATTTTCACCCATCGCAATACCCTCCAATTCCTTGACCTTCACACTTCCTGATCTCGGAGGAAAATGAGTTGGCACTTTTCTGGTATTTATCAGGCGAGTTCGTAGATCAAACGCGCGCCGGTTTCAGGGTGGTAAAAAGCGGCGTGGGTTAAACCGAAGTTCCAGCGTCTTTTGATGCGCCTTTCATGCTCAAACCCTTGATAGCAGCGAGTTTGCTCGCGAAAACGGCTTCTTTTTCCGTTCCGTTTGTCCCCATGTAAATATTATAAATAACAATAATTAGCTTGCATTAG